>JAAZLZ010000127.1 GCA_012799075.1 Bacillota bacterium | reverse complement strand
GGGAGGCCTCGGAGTGGACCTGAGTCCCCGGGGGCTTGCCAGACTTCAGACCCTCGCCGACCATCTGGGGGCAGATAAGGACTTCCTGACCGAGGGAATTGCCTCCCACGGCCCCTACGATCTGGTCTGCATTCCCACCAAGATCGTCCCGAAGCCGGTTTTGACCGTCGGTTTGGGCGATATCATCTCCTCATCGGCCTTCATTATCGGAACGATGGAGTAGCTCCTCTAGGGGGCTGGCCCTTTGGGTCGGCCCTTTTCCCTTACAAAAAGGTTCATCAGGTGATTTTTCACACAAGTGGAGGGTTTTCACCGTTCAAAACCGAAATAGTGATCTAAGTGATTGCTTTGCTGTTGGCAGACAGCCATTCATCAGCCCATAGGCCAGACCCGGAAAACGTCCAGCACCATTACTGCTTAGCTAAACCACCCGTTCCTGTAGACACTACTCCCGGGCCATCGGGCTTTCATACGCGCATACAGGAGGTGATTGCCGGTCCATTCACGTTTTGGAACCTTGGATTAATATGTGGAGGTGACTGTTAGAATGGGTTTCCGCAGATACCTTAGTGTTGTGATTGGCTTGCTCATCGTGTTGGCGATTAGTTGTGTGGGATTTACTTCCTCGGACAAAGTGATCAAGTTTGGGATCCTCGCTCCCTTTACCGGAGGCAGCGCCCCCAACGGCGATGCCACCAAGAATGGGGCCCTGCTAGCAATCGAACAGATTAACAAGGAGGGCGGCATCCTCGGTCACAAGCTGGAGCTTGTTTGGGAGGACTCCCAAGGCGCAGCCACCCCCGCGGTAACGGCTGCCCAGAAACTCATCTACCAGCACAAGGTAGATGCCATCATCGGAGATACCCAAAGCACCGCCGTCCTGGCGGCAGAACCCCTGATTGCCAAGGAAGGGCTGATCCTCTTCCCCTTGGGAAGTGCAGAGAAGATCACCCAACTGGGCAATCCCTGGATCTTTAGGGTCCGGGAGCATGACGAACTGGCAGGAATCTGTATCATCAACTTCATCGTCGATAACCTGGGGCTCTCGAAAGTGGCCATCCTCCATAGCACAGACCAGTTCGGCGTTGGCGGCGCTGAGACCATCGCCCAAGCGCTGGCGAACAAGGACATGGAGCCTGTGGCTGTCGAGGCCTTCAACACGGGCGATCGGGATTTTACCGGCCAGCTCCTCAATATCAAGAGCGCCGGCGCCGAGGCCCTGATTGGGTGGGCTTTTGACGTTGAGCTGGCCTTGATGTGCCGGCAGGCCCGTCAGCTACTTCCCGGGGTCCAGCTCTTCGGTTCGGGCACCGCAGGCCAGGAAAGCTTCCTGCAGATCGCAGGGGAAGCCGCGAACGGCCTCGTCGGTGTCGTTACCTTCAACGCCAACTTGAAGGATCCAGCGGTGGAAGAGCTGGTCAGCCAGTACAAGGAGCGCTTTGGCACCGTTCCCCAGAACTTCTTCGTGTCCCTTGCCTATGATGCGGTGAATCTCTACAAGGTGGCTGCGGAAAAGGCGGGCAGCGTGGAGAAGGCCGCTGTTCGGGATGCCATGCGGACCCTGCGGAATGTCAAAGGCAGCCACGGCTTGACCTACAATGTAGCTAAGAACGGCCAGACCCTGAACGAACTGTTCATCATCCAGATCCAGGACAATAAGGCTGTGGTCATCGACAAGGCCGTTAACGAAAACGTGGAGTTTGATTGACAAAGGCCGGTGCCGGGTGCCTCCGGGCAGCCCGGCACCACTCTTAACTAGCCCTCGAGGGCTAAATCATCGTTTTGTGAGAGGAGGGACGGCGCCATCCCGCCTTTAGGGGCGGGGGCTTTTAGCGCCATCGACACATGAATGTCGCCGTTCTAGTCCAACAACTAATCAACGGCTTGGCT
>JAAZLZ010000126.1 GCA_012799075.1 Bacillota bacterium | reverse complement strand
GGGGTTTGGACCATTGCCAGGGTCGACCCGGGAGCGGGCATTTGTCTGGCTGCTTCTTTGTTGTTGGCCTTTCCTCACGTTGTCGGGAAGCGGTCCCGGTTGACCCTTCTCCTTTGTCTGGCTCCTGTTTTCTTCCGGCTGGGCATGGGCTATGGTCCAGGCTGGCTTGCCGGTTGGCTTTGGGGACCTATCCCTGGAGCTTTGGTAGGGGGAGGGGGCTACTGGCTTCATTTGATCCTGAATCAGTTGGACAAGGCTCCCCTTTGGCCCCGGCTGGGGGCTCTGCTCCTGGAGACGCTTGCCCGGCGGCAGAAGCTCTTAGCCGCGTCCATAGCTGCCGGGTCCGTAGGCCTTGTTAGAGGCCGCCTTTGGGGACTAGCCCTTGTCTTGGGACTTATGATTCTGCTGGAGGTACGCTGGCCCGGCCTTTGGGATGTCCTGCAGCTGCCGGGTTCGGGGCTGATTCTGCTTCTCTGGCAGATTAGGCACCGACAAATGGCCCCGGATCTCCCCGAGTAGCATAGCATAATCCAGGTCTCCCCGGACCATTTGGAAGTAGCGCTCGACCAACCAGGACTGGTGTTCCAGGCAGTAGGAGGTCAAGGAAGGCATGAGATAGAAGATCTTGGCCATCTTCCGGGCTATCTCCAGCTGGCTGACGATCCTGGCCTGGACTTCTTGGGAGTATTCGGTGAAGGCAAAGTCCCCCGTCTGCAAGGCCCCCAGGGCATGAGCCGCGGCCAGGCGGCCGCTTTCCAGGGCGTAAGCGATCCCTTCCCCGGTGAAGGGATCGGTCAAGCCCGCTGCATCCCCCGCGAGGATGATCCGATGGGCGCTGACAGGATGGTTTTTGCCTCCTAAGGGGATGGGATGACCCCGCCAGGGAATGTTCTGTGGGAAGGGAAGATCCAGCCTCTTAAGGAATCTCTCTAGATAGGGGCGCGGATCGGGCGGGCGGCTTTGGAGGAGGGCAACGCCGAAGGAGGCATGATCTCCCTTGCCAAAGGCCCAACTGTAGCCGTTAGGCGGCTCCCCGTAGTGGATGATGATCCTGCCGGCAAACTCTCTTTGCAGTCTTGGCGACAGGTCAAGCTCCACCTCCAGGCCCAGGCCCGAGACGGGTGGCCGCAAGCCCTGGCTCCGGGCGACGATGCTGTGGGCCCCATCGGCACCGATGACCACCTGGCTTCGGTAGGAGCCGCCAGAGGAGTGGACGATGGCCCCATCAAGGCAAGTCTCCACGGCCATGACCCGTTCTCCTTCCCTGATGATGGCGCCTGCGTCCCGGGCCTGCTGCTGCAGGAATCCGTCAAATTGGTCCCGATCGATGAGATGGGCGATGGGTTCGGTGAACTGGAAGGAACGGACCAGTCCGCCAGGCAGACAATGGACGTCGACTTGGACGGTTTTTTGCCGCACCAGATGTTGAAACCCTAAAGGGAGCAGGCTGATGGCGGCGCCGGATAAGGCGCCGGCACAGGTTTTGCGACGGGGGAAGAAGGCCTTTTCCAAACCTAGAGCCCGGACTCCGGCTTTGCCCAAACGTGCTAGGGCCATGGAGCCTGCCGGCCCGGTGCCGATAACAATGCAATCGTAGCTGGTCATGGGTATCACCTCGACAGTATTGTCTTGCCTGCTCCCATGACTATCATATCCACAACTTCTGCAAGTGTCGGGGGTTTTCCTGTGTAATTTTGCCTGGGTAAAAGGACTACGGGGTGCAATGAAGAAAAGATAGTAGTTGTGGCATCCTAAAAGTGGAGGGAAGGACTCAGTGCAGATAAGAGTGAAATTGTTTGGCATGATGCGGGACCGTTTTGGCGATCGACCGGAACTTATTTTAAAGCTGCAGCCTGGGGCTACCCTTATGGACGCCCGGCGGGAATTGGGTATTGAAGAGGAGGGTTACTTGATTACCATCGTGAACGGACGCTACGCATCCATGGAGCAGGAACTGAAAGACGGGGATGAAATCGCACTATTCCCGCCCGTAAGCGGGGGATGGGCACCCAAGAAGGAGTGAGATTGGATTGTTAGAACGGTTCAAGTTGGCAGAGAACAATACGGATGTTAAGACGGAAGTGATCGCGGGGATTACCACCTTTATGACCATGGCCTATATCATCTTCGTTAACCCAGATATCCTCGCGGCCGCGGGGATGGATCAGGGGGCGGTGACTACGGCCACTATCCTGTCCGCGGGGATCACCACTATCTTGATGGGCTTGTTAGCCAATTATCCTTTTGCCCTGGCCAGCGGCATGGGACTTAATGCTTTCTTCGCTTTTGTCGTCGCCGCCCGGGCCGGCTGGCAAGCGGCCTTGGGAGCGGTCTTTCTCTCCGGCGTAGTCTTTTTCATTCTTGCTTGGACAGGCATCGTGGAGTTGATGGACGAAGCCGTGCCTCCTACCCTGAAAAGGGCAGTCTCCGTGGGCATTGGCCTTTTCATCGCCCTCATCGGGCTGACAAACGCGGGCATCATCGTAGCCAACCCCGCCACCTTGGTGGGCCTTGGTGATTTGGCCAGCCCGGGTCCCGCCCTTGCTTTGATCGGTCTTGCCTTGATCAGCATCCTCATGGCCAGGGGCGTTCGGGGAGCCATGCTAATTGGAATCCTGGCCACCACCATCATCGGCATTCCCATGGGCGTGACCAAGTACCAAGGAATTATCGGCAGTCCCGCTTCGATGGAGCCCATCCTGTTTAAACTGGATATCCCAGGGGCTTTGCAGCTGGGCTTCTTCACCATCTTCGCCTTCCTATTCGTTGACGTGTTCGACACCATGGGAACCCTAATGGGCACCGCAGCCCGGTCCAAGTTCCTCGATGAACAGGGCCGTCTGCCCCGGGTCAAAGAGGCGATGCTCGTCGATGCGATCGGCACCATGGGCGGAGCCCTTCTGGGGACGAGCACGGTGACAACCTACGTGGAAAGCAGCGCAGGGATCGCCGAGGGAGGACGGACAGGCCTCACCGCGATTACAGTCGGGGTCTTGTTCTTCCTGTCCTTGTTTTTCGCGCCGTTGGCCCTGACGGTTCCCAGCCAAGCCACCGCGCCGGCCCTGGTCATCGTTGGCGTCTTAATGATGTCGGCCATTACGGGAGTTGATTTTAATGATTTCACCGAAGCCTTCCCGGCGTTTATCACCATCGCGCTAATGCCCTTTACCTATAGCATTGCCGATGGGATAGCGGGCGGCTTTTTAGCCTATCCCCTGGTCAAGCTGGCTTCGGGAAGAAGCAGGGAAGTACATCCCTTTGTGTATGTTCTGGCCATCATTTCCGTCATCCACTTTTTGTAAAGCCGGGGGCGGATGCCATAATTAGGGTGGAATAAGGAACCTTCCTCTGGGCAAGGGTAAGGTCGAAATCGATCCAGAGGGGGTTGTTTGATGCAGGATGTATTCATCGACGGCCGGATCGCGGTCAAGCCCATGCCCGTCTACCAAGGACGGAGGGCGAGCGTGAAGTACAAGGGACTGCTTGCCCAGTCTGGAGCTCAGAAGGTCTACATGCATGTCGGTTATGGGCAAGACTGGGGAAAAAGCACCGATGTTCCCATGTCCTATGTGGGCGGGCAGTGCTGGCAATCAGACATGACTATTGACGGGACGGACCGGTTGAACTTTTGTTTTCGGGATAACGGGGGCAATTGGGACAACAACTGGGGAATGAATTGGTCCGTCGAGATCCTTTAGCTTGGTGCAGCGGGGGGCAAGCCCCCCGCTTTTTTCTTGACTGATTCCCCATAACAAACCCCTAGCCTGGTGCAGGGATTTTCCGGCAAGAGGGGGAAGTCTCTTTCCGGGAGGGAATGGTCATGAAGGACAACCCTGCTGCCTATGGTGCCGGGTACATCATCGGCCATTTGGAAGAAGGGGAATTGGCCCTCAGGCTGAGGGATGGTGCTTGCTTTGCCTTGGCCGAGCTGGCCAAGGAGGGCACCAAGACCGGCGCGGCTTTGGTGGGCAACTTTGATGACCAGGGTCGCCTGGTGATGATCCGGGGGGTGATCCCCCTGGCGGGGCAGAAGTCCGCGGTGCCGGGCTGGCGGGAGTGGCGATTGGCCGATGCGGAAAGGCAGCGCCGGTTCCCCGACGGTCATTTGGTGGGTCTTTTCCTGCCCATCCGGGAAAGCTCTGTCAACTTGACCCGATTGTCGACATGGGAAAACTGGCCACCCCAAGGGATGGTGTGCGGATGGGGACTGACAAGGCCCGGGGAACCTTTGTCCTTCAGCCTTTTTCGCGGGGGAGAGCTGGTGACTTTATCGGGCTACGAGGTCTATGGGGCCAAAGGATCGCGGGTCAAGAAGGCAGCCTTCTTGGCTGCCGGGATCGAGGAAGAGCATCGAAGCCCCTTGGTCCTCATCAGCATTCTGCTCTTGGCCGGGGGGATTTTGCTGGGCCGTCACCTGATCGGACGCCGGCTTGAGCAGGTGCCGGTTCAAAGTCAGCCTGTGCCCCAGGAATTGGAGCTGGAGATCATTCCCATCGATGTGCCTGAAGTGGGCGAACTGCCCACAGGTCCCATTCCTTGGACGCTAGAGGATGAGCCCATCAAGTATTACGAAGTCAAGCCGGGGGACAGCCTCTGGAAAATAAGTAAGGATCTCCTGGGCAAGGGCGAGTACTTTCGTCACTTGCAGGAAGAAAACGACCTCCTCGATCCCCATCTCATCCGTCCGGGTCAGAAGATCCGGCTTCCGGCGGATGGGCCGGCTGAAGAAGAATAGTCCGGGCCATGGCCTCATCCAGGGCCAACCGGGTAAATCCGATTTGAATGATCCAGCAGGGGCTGCGACGAAGGATATGGATCCCAACCCCTGGCACTATTCCCAAGGCTAATAGCTTGGCCAGCTGGGCATCGGTTTCCGCCGCTAAATCGGCCACGGTTCCCCGAAAGTGCACCGGCCAACAGGTAAGGGGTGCATGGGGGGGCTTTTTTTCTTTCGCGAACATTGTCCAGGCCTCCGATCATTAAAGGGGCAGGACCCCTAAGAGGTGATGGAGAGAATAGCCGACCAAGAAGGCCAGAGGGATGATGGCAGCGACGATGAGGACCGCAACGGGAAGACCCCTTTCCTTGACCATGACGGCCACCTGGGCCAGGCAGGGGACAAACAAAGTTAGGGTGGTTGTGGCTACGGTCAATTGGGCCGTCGACAGATTTGCCCGCAGATCATACAGACCTGCAGCTCCGTAATCCCGCCGGAAGAAACCAAGAAGGAAAATCTGGGCCGCATCCGGCGGCAGCCCGAGCCTCTGGACGGGAACCCTCAGGGCTTGGATGATCAGCTGCAAGAAACCCCGCTGGTCAAAGAACCATAAAAGAAGACTGGTTCCCAAAAAGACGGGGGTGATTTCCACCAGATACCATTGGATGCGGGCGGTGGTCTTCATGATGATGTTGCCCATCACCGGCAGCCGAAGGGGCGGAAGCTCCATGTGGAAGGCGGCCTTGGGTCCGGGGAGGATCCTGTCGGCCAGATGACCCGCGGTGAGGAAGATGGTTCCCACCACCAGGACCCAGATCCCCAAGGCCAAAGGGCTTTGGGCCAACAGGGCGATTATCAGCCCTAGTTGGGCGGAACAAGGCACAGCGAGGGCCAACATGAAGGTGGCGATGATCCTCTCCCGGGTCGTCTCCAAGGTGCGGGTGACGACGGTGGCCATCGTATCACAGCCGAGTCCCAGGGTTAGGGGAATGACGGCCCGGCCGTTAAGGCCGACGGTTTTGCACGCTCGATCGGCAAGCAGGGCCAGCCGAGGGAGATACCCGGTATCCTCCAGGAAGGAAAAGAAGAAAAAGAAGGTTCCGACCACGGGGAGGATGACCCCCACCGCATACCGCAGGCCCAAGGTGATGATCCCATACTCCCCCGCGACGAGATCGGCGAGGGATGGGGATAGCCAGCGGGCTGCCAATTCCCGGGCGATGGGACTGACCCAGGCCTGAAAGACCCGCCCCTCGATGAAGTCAACCAGGTCCTGCGCACCGAACCCGCCGACGAAACGGCAAAGGCCGTAGTAAAGGATGAGGGCTAAGATGGGAAAGGCCGTGGGGGGCCAGAGGGTGAGCCAGTCGACAAGACCGCCTAGGGGCCGTAAAGAAGGCTTCCCCATGACTTCCCGGGTGATGGCCTGGGCCCTCCGGTGGCGGGCTAGGGCAATGGAAGACGAAAGAGGAGGTGACAGCTGGCCTGCTTGTTTGACAATGACTTGGATTTGCCGGAACCGAGGACCTTCTTGCCGGGCAGTCAGGTCGGCAATTTCCCGGTCCCCTTGGAGCAGAAGAAGGGCTACAGCCCGGGGACGGAAAGGATAATTGCCCTTAAGGAGGGGGAGGAGCCGACCGATGAGATGCTCGATGGTTGGGCTGTAATCGACCTTAAAGTCTGGCAACATGGGCGGTCACCTTCTCCCGCAGCTGAGGCAGCCCTTCCCCTCTGATGGAAGTGGCAAGGATCACCTCGACCCCTAAAGCCCGCTCTAGAGCAGGGACGTTGAAGGACAGCCCCAACCGGCGCGCTTCGTCCATCATATTCAAAGTCAAAAGCAGCGCAAGTCCCGCCTCTAGGATCTGAAAAGAGAGGGGCAGCATGCGCTCAAGGTTCTTGGCATCAATCACATGGACCACCAAAGCGGGCTTTTCTGTCCAAAGCAGCCGACGGGTGACCTGTTCTTCAAAGGTGATGGGGCGGAAGGAATAGATTCCTGGGGTGTCCACAATCTCCAGGCTTATTCCGCCCCAGATCATTTTACCCCGGGCGATCTCGACGGTTGTGCCTGGGTAGTTGGACACCTGGACCCGGCCGCCGGTCAAGTAATTGAAGATCACACTCTTGCCCACGTTTGGGCTGCCCACCAAAGCCACCATCATCCATCACCAGTAATCTGTATGCGCCGGTTAGTGGGACTATGTTAGCGAAGGAAAAGGAGGCCGAGCACTGCAGCCATGACGATGGTGAGGATGGGATGGACTTTCAGTTTGCGCAAGGTAAAAAAGCTGACAAGAGCAATCGCCCCCAGGCGAGGGTCCAAAACCGCCCAGAAGTCCCCTCCGGTCACAGCTCGGGAGCTGAACAGAACCTCCCGGCTGATGAAAATCGCTGCCGAACTCACCAGTCCTGCGACCGCCGGCCGCAGCCCGTAAAAGACCTTTTGCACCGCCGGGTGGTCTTCAAAGTGGGTCAGGAATTTGGAAATGGCCAGGATTATCAACAAGGACGGCAAAGAGATCGCAGTCGTGGTCAAAATGGATCCCTTAACCCCCGCCAGCCGATAACCCACGAAGGTGGCCGCGTTGATCGCGATGGGCCCCGGCGTCATCTCCGCGATGGTGATAATGTCGACAAACTCCCGGGCTGTCAACCAGCCCCGGTCGATGATTTCCCTTTGAATTAGGGGCAGCATGGCGTAGCCACCGCCAATAGTCAACAGGCCGATCTTGAAGAAAATGCCCATCAAGTGAACGTAAAACATGACCCCCACCTCTCTATTGCTCCTGTTCTTTCCGGGCAGCGGCATCCCAGAGGCTGCTTTTTACTAAATAACCCATGAGACCCGCCAAGCACAGGATGTAAAAGACGTTGATATGGGTAAAGGTGACCAGCAAAAAGGAGACCAGGGCAATGAGGAAGGTGTCCAGTCCCTTAATGGTCTGGCGGGAAATTCGCAAGGCCGCGGTGATGATGAGGGCGGCCACGGCCCCGCTGATGCCTCCCATGGCTCTGGCGATCCAAACGTTGGCCATGAGCTGCTCAAAGTACTTGGCGATGGTGATGATGACGATGAGGGAGGGGAAAATAACCCCGATCGCGGCGGCGATGGCCCCTGGAACCCCCCGGAGGCGATACCCGATGAGCATGGAGGAATTGACCGCTACCACCCCTGGCACCGATTGGGCCAGGGCGTAGATGTCGAGGATTTCATCCCTGTCCACCCACTTGCGCCTTTCAATGACCTCTCGCTCAATGAGGGGGAGCATGGCAAAGCCTCCGCCGAAAGTGAACGCGCCGATCTTAAAAAAAGAGGCCAACATCTGCAGATAAGTTACTTGGTGATTCTCGTTGGGCAATTTACTTCGCTCCCTGCAAGCATTGTCACCTTATTGTATCGGCACCCTGCGGCAAAGGTCAAGGGTTTGCTTGCTGAAAATCAACTTGGGAGCTAAGCAAGGGCCGAGGGAACAAACCCCCGGCCCCAGATAAGGTTTGAGGACTATTAGCCCAACTGTTTGGCCAGGAAATCGGCGGCCGTTTCACAGAGCTTTTTTTCAAGCTCGCCCATGTCTTTATCTTCCGAAAGCAAGAGTACGGCCCCAACCAAGTCTCCCCCATGGATGATGGGTGCGATGGCCTTATGGATCACGGCGTAATCATCCACGATGGCAGCCTCATTGGCGTTATCGATGACCGTTTGCCGCTCTTCCATGATCCGTTCTATCTCTGATGAGAGGGTCTTGCCCATGAATTGCTTCTTGGAGGCACCGGCAACTGCGATGATCTCATCCCGATCGGCAATCAGGGCGGTATGGCCGGTGGACTCAAAGAGGGAGTCGGCGTACTCCTGGGCAAACTCATCCAGATCGGCAATGGGGGAGTATTTCTTGAAAATGATCTCGCCCTCTCGATCTGTAAAGATCTCCAGGGCGTCATTTTCCCTAATCCGCAGGGTGCGGCGAATTTCCATCGGGATAACAATTCGACCTAAGCTGTCAATTCGTCTCACAATACCCGTCGCCTTCATTGTTTACCTTCCTTTCCCTGGAGATTGACAAACCTATTTGTTAACGGTTCGGGTCACCGCCAGAAGATAAATCTCCTTGTCGGCGCCTTTTCTCTGCCATGATTGCCGCAACCGATTTTCAGCAGCGGCCAAGTCCTCAAGATCTTTCGGAGACAGTTGGGCAAATTCTACGTTGTCAACAGTCTGTACGTCTTAGCACCTCCGTCTTCTGCCCTTAGTTTTTCACATCCTTTGCTAGATATACATTAGGGCTGTTTGCGCCCCGTTCTCACAGGAAACCATCGTTTGGCGGCGAAGATCTAGTATGTGCTACGAACGGGGGGAAGCTATTGCGACCGATCCTGCTGGAGCTTTTCAACTTTCCGCTGTATTCCTATGGCGTCATGATCAGTATTGCCTTTATCGTCGGTCTGGCCTTGGCCCTGCGCAATGGAAAGAATTGGGGAATTGAAGGGGACTTCTTGGTTGACCTGGCGGTTTTGGTCATGCTAGTTGCAATCATAGCTGCGCGGTTGACCTATGTGGTGATGGCCTGGGAAAACTATGCCCAAGAGCCCTTAAGGGTTTTTGCCCTGAGGGAGGGGGGACTGTCCTTTCAGGGGGGATTGCTGGCCGGATTCATTGCCGGTGTATGGTATACTCGGCGCAAGGGCTACTCCCCTTGGGTGGTGGCGGAAGCCGCAGCTCCTTCCTTAGCCATGGGCCTGGCCATCGCCCGGATCGGCTGTTTGCTGAATGGCTGTTGTTATGGGATTCCTGCCCGGATTCCGTGGGCCTTGTACTCGTCCCGGGCCCAGGATGTTCCTCGCCACCCAACCCAGCTTTACGAAAGCCTCTTCGGGTTGGTGATGTTCCTTTGGCTGTGGTCCAAGCGGGGGAAGCTAAGGCCTGGGAATTCCCTCGGAATTTTCTTTATCGCGTATGGATTTGCCCGCTTCATTATCGAGTATTTTCGCGCCCAGGCGCCGACCCTCGGGCCCTTGACCTGGGGACAGTGGGCAAGTCTGCTGTTGATCCTTTTGAGTGGACTGGTTTTATCCAGGCGGAGGAATGACAGCTATTGAAGGAAGGAGGATGGCATTGAAGGATTGGGAGCTGGTAATTATCGGAGGTGGTCCTGCGGGCCTGAGCGCAGGCATTTACGGCGCGAGAGCCCGTCTGAGGACCCTGATCGTCGAAAAGCTCGCTTGCGGCGGTCAAGCCGCCACCACCCATCGCATTGAGAACTATCCCGGGTTTGCCCAGGGGATCACCGGACCTGAACTAATGGAGCAGATGGAAAATCAGGCCAAGGGTCTGGGGGTTGAGTTTGCCTATGCCGAAGCTGTAGGTCTTCGTCCCGAATCATCGGGATATGTACTGCTCACCGATGGGGAGGAAATAAGGGGCAAGACTATCATTATTGCCACCGGCACCCAGCCGAACACCCTTGGGGTTCCCGGGGAGGATGACTGGCGGGGCCGGGGCGTGTCTTATTGTGCAACCTGTGATGGAGCATTTTTCCGCGACAAGGACGTGGTCGTTGTCGGCGGTGGAGATTCGGCCGCGGAAGGAGCCTTGTTCTTGACCCGCTTTGCCCGTAAGATCTATGTGGTTCACCGGCGGGATCAGCTTCGGGCCACCAAGATCCTAGGCGAGCGATTGGCCGCCCACCCCAAGATCCAATTGGTCTGGAACAAGGTGGTCAAAGAGATTCAAGGACAAGCCTTCGTTGAAAGGGTGCTTCTAGCCGACACCCGGGGCGGGGAAGACCTGGAAATTGCCGCCAGCGGCCTGTTCGTCTACATCGGCAGCAACCCCAACACCGAGTGGCTAAGGGCCGATATCGTGCGGAATGACCAGGGCTACATTATTACCGATGAACGCATGCAGACCAGTCTTCCCGGAGTCTTTGCCGCGGGGGACGTCCGCCGGACGCCGCTTCGTCAGGTGGTCACCGCGGTGGCCGATGGAGCGGTGGCTGCCGTTGAGGCTGAGAAATATCTGGGGGGGATCTTGTGAGACTAGTCCGCTTTGGTGTTTCCATGCACCCCCGCCTCCTGGACCGGTTCGATCGTGTAATTGCCAATAAGGGCTATGAAAACCGTTCTGAGGCCATCCGGGATCTCATCCGGGACTACCTGGTCCAAACGGATTGGGAGGAGGACGAAAGGGAAGTAGCCGGGACGATCACCTTGATCTATAATCATCATGTTCGGGGTTTGACCGATGTCTTAATCGACCTTCAACATGAACATTACTGCCATATCCTCTGCAGCAGCCATGTTCATCTCGATCAGCACAATTGCCTGGAAGTACTGGTTGTGAAAGGGCCCGCCGGCAAGATCAAGACCATTGCCGATCGCCTGATTAGCGTCAAGGGCGTCGTTCATGGCAGCCTGAGCATTACTTCCACCGGACGTGATTTACCGGCATAAGGGAGGAGGGATAACTTTTGCGACAGCGGGGGGTGGTGGTTTCCCGACAGAATGGTCTTGCCCGGGTGCGAATGGTGCGCTGCGCGGGGTGCAAGGGTGAGGCCGACTGTCCCTTTGCGTTAGACCTGAAGGGAGAGAAGGCCCAGCCCATTGAGATCGACGCGGCCAACCCTATGGGAGCGGCAGCAGGCAGCATCGTTCAGGTGGAAAGCGATCCCGACGCGGTCCTCACCGGGGTGCTCATCGTTTACTTGCTGCCTTTGGTGCTAATGTTGGTCGGTATGGGCATTGCCCGCCTCCTGGCCATGGCAAGGGGATGGGGAGAAGTAGCTCCCGTGTTGGCAGGGGGAGGATTGGGTCTGCTCCTTTGGTTTGGAGTCATCAAGGTCCATGATAAGCGGTTCCAGGAAGACTACCGGATCGTCGCCATCGAAGGGGAATGCGTTGATGAGCCATAATTCCTCGTAAAGAAGGTGAGTTGTATTGTCGCTGCTGCGGGATCTGCGAGAAATACTGTCCACCGAACAGATTTTGTCCGATGAGCTGGATCGCCTTTGCTACAGTTATGACAGCTCATTCATTTCTCGGCTGCATTCTTTCTGCCCTGACGCTGTTGTCCTTCCCCGCTCGGTGGAAGAGACAGCTGCTGTGATCAAATACGCGGCCCAACAAGGCATACCCATAGTCCCCCGGGGCGCGGGCAGCGGTGAAAGCGGCGGGGCAGTCCCCGTTCAGGGCGGCATCGTCATGGATTTATCCACGTGGAAAGATGTGGTGGAGCTCGATGTGGCCAACATGCAGATCCTGGTGCGGCCGGGGTTGGTTCACGCACAGCTCAATCGACTCCTGGCCCCCCACGGCCTGTTTTTCCCGCCGGACCCGGGCAGCTCCAAAATGGCCACCATCGGGGGCATGGTGGCAAACAACTCCAGTGGACTTAGGGCTATCAAGTACGGGGTGACTGAAAATTACGTATTAGGGTTGGAAGTAGTCTTGCCCGATGGACGGGTGATCACCACCGGCGGCCAGGACTGTCGGGCCATCAAGAACGTCTCCGGGCTGAATTTGACCAAACTCTTCGTTGGCTCCGAAGGAGTCCTCGGCGTGATTACAGGGGTTCGCCTCCGTCTTTGGCCGCGGCCCCAAAGCCGGGGCATTGTGATGGCCGCTTTTCCCAAGCTGGAGGACGCCCCCAAGGCCGTCATGGCCGTCTTTCAGGCAGGGATGCTGCCGTCGGGGATGGAGATTATGGACAGTTCCGCAATTGAAGCGGTGAATTTATATCATCCCCAGCTCAAATTGCCTGCCGCCGAAGCCATCTTGCTCTTTGAGGTGGATGGCAATCCCCCCGGCGTTGCTTGGCAGGTCGATCAGATCCGGACCATCTGTCAGCGATGGGCCGTCGAGGTGGAAGAGGCCTTGGAAGAGGAGCGGATGACCCAGCTGTGGGAGGGACGCAGTCTGGTGGCAGCCGCGGTCTCCCGCCTGCGGTCGGAAGGCACCCGGGCATTCATCGGGGAGGACATCAGCGTTCCCCTGTCCCGGGTTCCCGAGGCTCTGCGGGGAATCAAAAGCCTTGCTGACAAGCATCAAATCAAAGTGGTGCTCTTTGGTCACATCGGTGATGGCAATCTCCATACAGCCCCGGTGATCGATCCCGATGATGAAGGGGAAGTGGCCAGGGTTCAGCATTTGGCTGATGATATCCACCGCTTGGCCCTTAAGCTCCAGGGGACGGTGACGGGGGAGCACGGAATAGGTTTTGTACGCAGCCAATACGCCCGCCAGGAACACGGCCTCGCCTTGGATGTGATGGTCCAGGTCAAAAGGGCCCTGGATCCTTTGGGCATCATGAATCCCGGCAAGATCTTTCCCTCGCCGGCAAAGGGGGCTGGAGCGGATGGAAAAGGAACTGCGTCGACTGCTCAATAAATGCGTTCGCTGCGGGACCTGCCGTTCTGAGTGCCCCATTCTGGCGGAGGTGGGTTTTGAAGGAGCCTCCCCCCGGGGTCTCATCTTTTTGCTGCAGGGACTTCTAAGCGGCCAGGTGGCCGCCAAGAAGATGGCGGACAGGGTTTACAACTGTCTCTTGTGTGATGCCTGCACCGCGGTTTGTCCAAGCGGCGTGGAAATAACGAACTTGATCCGGACTAGTCGGATGGAACTGGGGCGAATTCCCGCCTTCGGACCTTTGTTAAAGCTGGCCCTTAACATGTTTCTAACCCGTCCAACCCTAGTCGCCGCCGGTTCCCGGCTGCTGTGGGCCTACCAGCGTTCGGGCTTGGACCGGGCCCTTAGAAACACAGGCATCCTTCGGATTCTCCCGGGGGATTTGGGCCGGGCTGAGCACATGCTCCCGCCCCTGAGCATCCGCACCGCTCGGGGCATGCTCCCAGAATTGATCCCCGCGGTGGGGAAACGGCGTTATCGTGTCGGCTATTTCCTGGGCTGCGCGACGAACCTTCTTTACCCCCAAGTGGCCCAGGCCCTTGTCCGGGTTTTGGCCGCGAACGGCTGTGAAGTGGTCATTCCAAAGGAAATGCGCTGCTGTGGGATTCCCCATTTGACGTATGGGCTGGTGGACACCTACGCTGAACTTGTTCAATCGAACTTGCAAGTGTTCAAAGAGGCCAAGGTCGATGCCATCATCTCCGATTGCGCCAGCTGTACAGCGACCCTGTCCCAAATGGGCAAGCAGCCCTTAGGATGCAACGCGGACCTTCCTTGGGATGAAGCCGCAAAGATGGCCAAGAAGGTGTGGGACTTTAGCGCCTTCCTCGTGGACGAATTGGGTCCAAACAGAATTAAAAGGGACCTGGCAGGCAAGGTGACCTACCACGATCCGTGCCATCTGGCCCGGGGTGTACATGTCACCCGTCAGCCAAGACATCTTCTAGGCAAGCTGGGCTTGGAATTGGTGGAGATGCCCAATGCGGACGTTTGCTGCGGAGCCGCGGGTACTTTTGCCCTGGCCCATTATGACTTGTCCATGGCCATTTTAAAGAAGAAAATCGATGGGGTGGGCCGCACCGGCGCACCCTTGGTGGCGACCTCTTGTCCCGCCTGCATCATGCAGTTAACCGCCGGGGTTAAGGCATATGGTGTTCCGGCAAAGGTCATCCATCCGGCCGAGCTGGCGGCCCAAGCCTATTAGTCACGATCGATACTGGGGCTCTTGGTCCTGAACATGGCCCAAGCGCCCTTTCAATTTGGCGATAATATCGTCTACCTCCGATGCCAGATCGTCAAAGGCCCTGCTCATATTCTCATCATCCGTTTCGAGGGAGAAGCTCTTTAGATTGGCGCCGACCCCTTCGGCTGCGGCGATTGTCTGCTTCAACCGGGATGCGACGGTCATTTTTCTGCCCCCTTGTTAACTTGGGGGGCAGCGCCCCCCAATGTCAGCTGTCTGGATCCTCTTCGGCTTTCTTGATCAGGCGACGGACCATTTCACCGCCTACCCGTCCTGCTTCCTTCGTAGTCATATTGTTCCAACCGATGCGGTTTGCTTTGTCCAGCAAGCCCAGATCATCGGCTACTTCCTCCTTGAAGCGCTCCATGGCTGGTCTTGCCTTGGGATAAACGTGGCGGCCGTTAGCCATTATCTCCCTCCTTACATATTCCCTAGGGAATATGTAAGCTGCTATTCCTCTTGGCCGCCTTCAATCAATGCCTTCTCTCCTCGCTTGATCATTTCCTTGACCATCAATCCTACCTGCTTGGTCGTTGCGGCCTCCCATCCGAACTTGCGGACCACGTCGGCAAAACCTACTTCTTGAGCCGCTTCCATTTTGAGGCGTTCGGATGCCAGCTTCTTGGCCACCTATAGCACCTCCCGCCACTAGTTTGCGCAGAGCTGCCTTCCCTATGCCTAGTAGGTTTCGGGAAAGTGTTCCTTTAGCATCTCCCGGAGCATGCGGGCATTGAGAACTGCCTTCCCCTGGTAGTGGTTATTCATGCTAACGAAGACCTTCTCCCTTCGCCTGGCAAGCTCAAGGATCTTTGGCACCCATTCAAGCAGCTCCGCTTCTGTGTAAAGATAATCGTACCGCTCATACGCTTCTTTATGGTTCCACCAAGAAGCAGCATTGCGGCCGTGGAACCGCACGTAGGCCCATTTGGACGTGGCTGTACTCAGTGGCGGCAATAGCCCCTTCAGCCGGGGTTGATCGACGGAGACAAAGGAAAGCCCCGCCTCACCCAGGAACTGGAAAATGGCCGGGTGGATCCAGGAGTCATGCCGGAATTCGACGAACTTAGGGATATCGCCCAAGGCTGTCCCCAAGTCCAATAGATATCGACGGGCATCTTCGTTGTTCTTAAAACTAAAGGGAAACTGGAGCAAGATCCCCGCAAATTGGCCGGCCGTCTGTAATGGCTCTAGGCAGTCGAGAAACTTGGTCACCGTCTCGGGCCTGCGAGAGTGGGTCAGGTCTTGGTGGGCCTTAACAACAAATAAGAAGTCTTTGCTCGTTTTGGCCAGCATATTGACAAAGACTCTCGGATGGGGTATTTGGTAGTAGCTTGAGTTGATCTCGACGAAGGAAAAACACCGGGCATAATAAGACAGCATCTCCCCTGAAGGCAGGCCCGCGGGGTAAAAGGGGCCCCGCCAGTCCGTGTAACTATAGCCTGCAGTGCCAATGAAGATCAACGAAGGCTCCCTCCTTAATCCTCCTTGAACAAGGGCACAAAACCGTCAATCGTTTGGTTCAGCCCCAGCATGCCCTGCAAAAGATCCCTTTGGGGGACTGGGTTTTTGATGGTGAAATCCTTCGGGTCGATGAGACTTAAGTCCTCCCAGGCAAAGGGCATGGAAATTGTTGGCTGGCCTTGGGGTCGGAGGCTGTAAGGAGCGACGATGGTCTTGCCCGGCAGATTTTGTAAATGGTCAATGTAAACCCTGCCCCGTCGTCTCTTAATCAGCCGTTCGTCAGTTGCCAGCCTGGGATGATGGGCGGCGATGAGCTTGCCCAAGAAACCGACGAATCGGCTGGTCACCCGATAGGCATAACGGGGAGCAACAGGTATGTACACATGCAGGCCGGTTGCGCCGGAGGTTTTCGGGAAGGATGCAAGGCCCATTTCATCCAACAGTCCCTTGACCAGTCGGGCCACCTCAACAACTTGCGGCCAGCTGGCCGGAGGGTCGGGATCAAGATCCACAACAATGCGGTCGGGAAAATCAGGGTTGTTCGCTTTGGATAGCCAAGGATGAAGCTCAATGGTTCCTTGGTTTGCCAGCCAAACCAAGGTGGCTCGGTCGTTGGCCAAGATGTAATCGACGACCTTGTCCTTCGAGGGTGAAGAAAAGGTTCTAATCCACGGGGGAGCATAAGGAGGGCACTGCTTTTGATAAAAGTGGGCTCCCTCGATACCGTCCGGATACCGGGTAACGGTCAAGGGCCGATCTTCAAGGTGGGGGATAATCAAAGGAGCCATGTTGTAGTAGTAGTGAACCAGGTCGCCTTTCGTAACTAAGGGGTCTTTCCACATGGCCTTATCCAGGTTTGTGAGCTTGACGATCTTGCCGTCGACCTCACTGATCAAGGCTCTGCACCTCCTTGGGAAAGGGATCGCAAGGCGAGCAAGTCAGTCCTTTGTAAGTGGCATGACGCAAAAAGCCTTCCGGAGTTAGCTCAAGATACTCAACCCGGCAAGTGAGCTCGGTTTTGGTCCACCGGGCCCTTCGGGCAATATGCGAGGGAACGCCAAGGAACATAGGGCTTGGAATTGACAGCTCGGCAAGACGATGGACCAGATCGATTCGCTCCTGTTCGGTAAAGCCGCTTCCAACAGCACCTATGTAGCGCAGGCCCTGGGAATCCTTTGCCCCTAGGAGCAGTGACTTTAAAGCACTATTTGTCGCGAGGTATCCACCGATGACTAAACTTAACACCCGGCGGACCTTAATTTTCAGCCAGCTGCGGCTTCGGCGGCCGCTTAGGTATGGGCTGGAGATTTCCTTGGCCATGACGCCCTCTAGGTCCTGGGCAGCTGCCGCCTGATAGTAATCGATCCCCCGCGCGAGGATGAAGCCGGATAGGGCTACGCTCCCCCCGGGCGCAAGACTCCTCTGCAAGAGTTCTTTGCGCTCCATTAAAGGCAGTGAACACAAGTCCTTGCTGCCATAGTAGAGCAGATCGAAGGCAATATAGACTACCGGGTAGGCTGAAGTTCCCCGGAGATTCCTTTGCTGCAGGCAGTAAAAACTAGGTTTGCCTTCCACTAGACAGACGATCTCTCCATCTACCACAGCCCTATCTTTAAGGTGTCGATGCATCCCCTCAAGCTCGGGATAGCGGGGTGAAAGATCCGTATTCCGGCGGCTGATGAGTCTGGTTTGCCCGTCGAGATAGGCCAAGGCCCGAATCCCATCCCATTTGACTTCGAACAGGTGATCATCGGAGTCGAAGGGCTCGGCGGAAAAGGCTAACATAGGCCGAAACCGGGGCAGCATCTACCGCCGCCCTCCGGTCGGGGCTGTAGCCTTGAGGCTTGCTTCCAAGGCGGCCAGCAAATCGGTGACCTTTTCCTCCTGGGGCTGGGGAGGGGTGGCGATTTGCCTTCCCTGGATTTTTGCCTCGATTTTTTCCATGAGGGCCTCCCGATAGGAGTCGCGGTAGCTTTCGGGACGAAAGTCAGTTGCCATGTTGGTAATTAGATCCAAGGCCATCTTAAGTTCCCGTTCATCCAATTGTACTGGTTCCAGGCCAGTCAATTGACTGGCTGACCGGACTTCATCGCGGTAAAACATGGTCTCCATGGCCAGGACCTGTTCATAAACTCGGATGGCTGCGATGACTTCTTTGGAACGAATAACGACCTTGGCGATGCCGACCTTGCCTGCTTGCTCCATTGCCCTGCGAAGGAGGTGATAAGCCTTTTTGCCCCCCTGGGCAGGTTCAAGGTAATAGGTCTTATCGTAGTATACGGGATCGATCTGGGCAAGTTCGACGAAATCCACGATGTTGATTGCTTTTTCTTCTGCTTCTGGACGCGTTAGTTCTTCCTCCGTCAAAACGACAAACTGGTCTTTGGCGTATTGGTATCCCCGCACGATATCTTCCTGGGACACTTCTTCTTCGCAAACGGGACACATTTTCCGGTAGTTAATCGGCGTCCCACAGGCCTGGTGCAAGTAGTTGAACTTGATGTCCTGCCGCTCGGTTGCAGCATACATGCGCACCGGCACATTGACTAAACCAAAGCTAATGGCTCCTTTCCAAAGGCTGCGCAAATCCCTTCCCTCCCTCCATAGTGTGTCCCTATGTCCCAGGTTGCTGGCAAGAACTGACTTCCTTTACTGGGCAAAGGGGACTAACACAGTGAATATAGTCTTTACTGGAAACCGTTGTTTAGGAGGTGCCGACGGTTTGGGGGAGAATGACATTTTGACCTGGGACGGGTTGCGACGGTTGGAAGCTGAGCTGGATCACCTCAAGGGCGAAAGAAGGCGTCAGGTAGCGGCTAAAATGAAGGAGGCATTGGATTTCGGTGACCCTTGGGATAAGGCCGAGTACGCAACGGTCAAAGCCGAACAGGTGCTGATCGAAGGACGCATCATGATCTTGGAGAACTTGCTGCGCAATGTCCAGGTGCTGCCTCCCGGCTGTAATCCTTCTGATCGGGTGGAGGTAGGCTCCTGGGTGCGTGTGTTGGACATGGAGACCCAGGAAGAACACTGCTATCGCATCGTTGGCTCCCCAGAGGCCGATCCGAGCCACATGCGGATTTCCCACCGTTCACCGGTGGCCAGATCCCTCTTAGGCAAGAGAATTGGGGAGGTGGCAACAGTCCTGGCTCCGGGCGGTCGCTTTTCCATGAGGATTATTTCTATTGGTGATGCCGCGGAAAAGGTCTAATTTCCAAGGCCAAAGGGTTAAGTAGTCTTCTCTCGAGGATTCAAGACGGTTGACGAGCTGACTTCTTTAGGCTATACTGCAAGATGTAACGGGGCGGATAGCTCAGCTGGGAGAGCACCTGCCTTACAAGCAGGGGGTCGGCGGTTCAAGCCCGTCTCCGCCCACCATTTAGACTATGGCCCTCACACCTCTCGATTTGGTAAAGCTTAATCGCCAAATCGGGAGGTTACTGCGTCGGGAAAAGACCTGTTGCACGAACCTAAAGGGTATGGTACAATACCCATACAATCTTCGGTGCCGAGATAGCTCAGATGGTAGAGCAGCGGACTGAAAATCCGCGTGTCCCCAGTTCGATTCTGGGTCTCGGCACCACTTTTTTTATTGAGCGGCTCTGGGGGCCGGCTATTTGCACCATAACTATCGACGCTATGACTCTGCGTGTCATCCTCGCACTCTATCAAAACCAAGCAATCCAATGTTTCTCAGTATGTCCTTCATTTGAGCTGAGATGATTCAGTACAAGGTGAAGATCATCCACATCAAAGTAGCCAACTGCGTTTCGAAAATCCTCGCCTAGCGATGAGACCCTTTGAAACGCCTCTATTTCTGGTCGAGAAGAAACCAGTACAACTTCTTGGATGGTCGCCTCGCAGGCCTTAATGCAGCGCAAGAATAATATTAAGGGGGGCTAGGGCCCCCTCGCCAAACTTGCTGCGACCTTGACATTTGCCTACTAGCAGTTTAAGATGAACCCATGCTGTTATCATTGAAGGATTTTGGGAGGGGTACAATTGGGATGGCGGGGCAGATTAGTGGCAGCGGAAGCAGTTTTGCTTGACTGGAAATGTGTTTGCGGCAACCCCGTGGTGATGGAATTCGTCGATGAT
>JAAZLZ010000125.1 GCA_012799075.1 Bacillota bacterium | reverse complement strand
CCACACCTGTTCCCATTCCGAACACAGCAGTTAAGCCCTCCAGCGCCCATGGTACTGCCCTGGCAACGGGGTGGGAGAGTAGGTCACTGCCGGGAAACTATTTGGGCCTGTGATTAATCACAGGCCCGTCTTTGATCTTAGCCCAAGACCGATGCCACTAGCCCTGCCAGAACGGGCAGCAGGCAGGTTAGACAAAGCCGCAGCACGGTAAACCTTGGCCCCATCAGGGGAACCTCAAAGGGAAAGAGGGACAAATTGGCTACGGACCAGGCTGTCACAAAGGCAACGCAGGGCCCCAGGCCGGCTCCAGCCCGAAAGAGTCCTCCGATAATGGGGAAGATCGCGTAGGGCGGTCCGGCAACAAAGACCCCGGCCGCAATGGCGATGAGAATGGCCCGCAGCCCCGCTTCTCGGCCCAGCCAGGCGCTAATCAGCTCCGGGGAGATTAGGGCATCCAACAGGCCGACGATCAGGAAGGCCGGGATCATACTGGGCCCCATCTGTCTAAGCAGAACGAGACCCTCCGCCAGCCCCCGGCGAGTCTGCTCTCGTCCGACCTTCTTGTTTGCCGCCAGGGTCAAAAAGGCGGCCGCGGCAAACATGACCATAGTCATAGTGAGCATATCAGGAAGCCTCCTTGTCAGGCAGTTGGGGGACCACCGGTGAGACCAGGGAAGCGACGGCGGCCAGCAACAGAGGAAAGAACCAGGTCAGCCCGAACCGAACCATTGTCAGGCGGGGTCCCAATAGGGGGAACTCCATCAAGAGTCTTTCCAGGCTCGAGAGCTGCTTGCCTAGGACGAAGGCCATGAGGGGTCCCATGCCGATGTTGGAGTGGACTAGGGATAGGGCGATAGGGTAGTAGACGTACGGGCCCCCCGGGATCAAAGAACCGGCCAGCCAACCGATGAAAAGCCCCCGCCAGCCGGCCTCTTGCCCAAGCCATTGATTGACCAGCTCCGGGGTGATTAAGCGCTTCATCAGACCGGCCGCCAGGAAAGCAGCCGTGACCATGGGAATCACCCGAACCAGCTGTTTCAGACCAATGGCCAAGCCGCGTCCGGCAAGGGCAGGTCCTCCCTTCCACAAGGCAAAACCCAACAGGACGGCCGTGATGAAGAAAAGGAACGCGATCGTCTTTCTCTGCATAAAACCACCTCCTTGGGCTTGATCAGCAGACTTAGGCACATGGGATTTAGATTCCTTGAAAGAACAAGGGAACTTGTCTGGACCCCGATTACCGGCTTTCGTGATCTTTTATTCATTTCGGGACGAAAAATTACATAGAAGTAGAAGGAGACTCCCTGTTTTCGTTGAATATAGTCCCATGGATAAGAAAAACGCAAATCCAGGAGAACAGGCAAGGGGAGGAAAGGGTTATGACAAGGAAACTATTAGCGTCTTTAATGATAGTCTTGATGTTGACCTTCGGGGTTGGGGCATCCCCCATTAAGATCGGCATCACCCAGATTGTGGAGCATCCTGCCTTGGATGCTTCGCGGCAGGGATTCATCGATTGCTTGACAGACGCAGGTTATGGTGCTGACAAAGTCGTTTATGACATCCAAAACGCCCAGGGGGATCGCTCGATAGCCTTGACCATCGCCGACAAGTTCGTCGCCGACAAGGTGGACTTGATTCTGGCCATTGCTACGCCTACCGCCCAGGCCGTGGCCAAAGCAACATCGACGATACCCATCTTGATTACTGCCGTCACCGATCCGGTGGCCGCGGAAGTGGTGGATTCGATTGAAAAGCCGGGGACCAACGTGACGGGGACCTCCGACTTAACGCCCGTTGCCAAACAGCTGGAGCTTCTTAAGGAAATTGCTCCCAAGGCCAAGAGGGTCGGCGTGCTGTACAACGCGGGGGAGATCAACTCGGTGGTCCAAGTCGAAATCGCCCGGCAGGCGGCTCCGGAAGTCGGCTTGACCCTCGTTGAGGCTGCCGTGAGCACCACTGGAGAGGTCCTCCAGGCGGCCCAGAGCCTTGTGGGCCGGGTCGATGCCATCTACGTGCCGACGGACAACACCGTGGTGGCCGGCCTTGAGTCGGTGATGATGGTCGCTGAGGGCAACAAGCTGCCCTTGATTGTCGGCGAGGGAGATGCAGTCCGCCGGGGCGGCCTGGCGTCAGTAGGCATTGACTACTACAAGCTGGGCTATCAAACGGGGAAAATGGCCCTCAGGATTCTCCAGGGAGAAAACCCGGCGGAGATGTCCATTGAGTACCAAGAGGACATCAACTTGATTGTCAATCTGGACGCAGCGGAACGGATGGGAGTTGTGCTGAGCCCCGAGCTTCTTGCAGGGGCCCAGATCGTAGACTAGCACGTACAGAGGGGTGTCTTGACGCCCCTCCCTTTCGGATAGGGAGGCAGTGGGATGTCCTTTAATGTGATAAGCGGATCGATCGAACAGGGTCTAGCCTTTGCCATCATGGCCCTGGGTGTTTACTTTACGTCCCGGGTGTTGAACTTCCCTGACCTGACAGTGGACGGGAGTTTTCCCTTGGGGGCCGCAGTGACCGCAGCTTTGATCACCCGGGGATGCACACCCTGGTTTGCCACATTGATGGCCTTGGGAGCCGGTCTGCTGGCCGGGGCGGCCACAGGGCTGCTCAACACCAAGCTGCGCATCTCGGGGATGTTGGCGGGCATATTGACTATGACAGGCCTCTACTCGGTTAATCTGCGGGTCATGGGCCGTTCAAACCTGCCCCTGCTCAGGCAGCCGACTATTTTAACGAGGCTGGCCGACCACATCGGCTCCGATTTACGGGTGGCTTTGATTGCTTTCATAGTCATCGGCCTGGCGGCCAAGTTTTTCCTTGATTGGTTTTTGCATACGGAGCTGGGACTCGCGGTCCGGGCAACAGGCGATAATCCGCAAATGATCCGCAGCCAGGGGGTTGATACCGATTCGGTGAAGGTGCTGGGCCTTAGCATGGCCAATGCCCTGGTAGCCCTTTCCGGCAGCCTGGTCGCTCAGCACCAAGGGTTTGCCGATGTGGGCATGGGCATAGGCACCATCGTCATCGGGCTGGCATCGGTTATCATTGGAGAGGTGTTTTTCCGCCCCCGGACGGTGTTTTGGGCCACCGCATCCGTCCTGTTCGGTTCGGTCCTTTACCGCGTCACCGTATTTCTAGCTTTGCGCATGGGCTTTGCCCCTACTGACCTGAAGATCGTAACATCTGCTCTAGTGGTTCTGGCCCTGTCGGCGCCAGTCCTCAAAGAGAACTTAGTACTCCCCGCTGTCCAGGGCGTCAGGTCCCTGGCTGGGAAAAGAGAGGCGGTGAGGACAAGTGTTAAGGATGGCCGGCCTTTATAAGACATTCAACCTGGGCATAAACAGCGTCTGTGCCCTAAAGAACATCAACCTGCACGTCAAACCCCAGGACTTCATCACTATCATCGGCAGCAACGGTGCGGGCAAGTCAACCCTGCTTAGTATTGCGGCCGGCGTCTATCCCCCCGATGAAGGGACCATTCATATCGGCGGGACTGATGTCACCCGGCTGCCCGAACACTTGCGGGCCAGCTTTGTCGGAAGGGTCTTTCAAAACCCCCTCCAAGGGACGGCCGGCTCCATGACCATTGAGGAAAACCTCGCGCTGGCCGAATGCCGGAGCAAGGGGCGCACCTTGGGAATCGGCGTCAACCGGAAGAAGAGAGAGCGTTACAAAGAACTGCTGTCCCTGCTGGGGCTGGGCCTGGAAGACCGTTTGTCCGATCCCGTCGGCCTTCTATCCGGCGGGCAGCGCCAGTCCTTGACTTTGATCATGGCGAGCATGGGTCAGCCTAAGCTTCTGCTCCTCGATGAGCATACCGCATCCCTTGACCCCCGGACTGCCGAGCAGGTTCTTGAGCTGACCCAAACCATCGTCCGGGAGCATCGGCTCACTGTTTTGATGGTAACCCACAACCTTTCCCATGCGCTGGAAATGGGCAATCGAACCATCATGCTCGATAAGGGTGAAATCATTTTAGATATTTGCGAGCCCGAGCGAGGGGAGTTGACAGTAGATGACCTCCTAGGCCGCTTTGCCCAGGCCCGGGGAGAAAGGCTCTTGGACGATCGTCTACTCCTTGCCAGCAGATAGGGTGTTGCGCTAATTGAAACAGTGTTGCGTATAGTACAATATTGCAGATAATACAAAAGCACCGGCCCCAAAAGGTTCGGTGCTTTTGTGCGTTGTCGGCCCGGGAGGGGGCAAGGGGCCCCGGGACAAGCTTTCGGCATATTGCGACTTGTGCAACATGTTTGCATATGCAGCAAGGCCCCTAGTCCACGGCTGTTTCCCCAAGAATGAGTTCCTTGCGGGGCCTTTTCTTCGTTTGGATCATCGATTCGATGATGCCCGCCGCCTTCAGCACCTTGTCGATGCTGAACCCGACCGGGATTGTCGTGTTTTCGGCCGTATAGCTGCTCAAGTAGGCTGCAGACGGGTTCTCCAGGCCCATCCGTTCGCAGATCAGCCAGCAGACGCTTTCGGCCTCGAATTCCCGGACGTTCCTGCCTAGGTGGGCCCGATGCGGCAGCCATTTGGCTTTGGCCGACCCTAGGTGTCCGCAGTACAGATGCCCGAGCTCATGGAGAATAGTCGCAAATCGGGTTGTCACGTTGTGGTTCTTATTGGCCACCACTGCGAAGAGGCATTTCACGCGGAAGGTCTTGCGGTTCCGCTTGACCGTCAGGGCTGGAGCGTGCTCGCGGATCTCGATGGAGCCGGCTCTGTCAGGGCCGTGATCAGCTTCTGCATAAAAGATGCCGTCTCCCTTCATGCTCTCGATAAGGTTGTCAAGGCAGTACTTGGGGACAGTGCCCTTGGGTCTGAAGGGGTTAAGCAGAACCTCTGGAAAAGGTTCATCCCCTTCCGTGTCGCTGACATCAAAAACGAACTTGACAGGTCCGAAAGGCCAGAGGATGACGAGGGGTCTTGCTTCGGGCTTGATCCTTCGATTGAACTCCGACAGCCAAGTTGACGCCGAGGCGACGTAGTTGCTGCCCGGCTTTTGTATGTGGATTAGCATTGCGTTGTAGGGCGAGATCCTCGGGAACCTTTTGAGGAATTCATACAAGGCCATCAACTCGCTGCTTTTCCGGTATGACCCCACTTGGGCGAACAGCCTATCCAGTTCCGGAACCCCTGTGCTCACTTGATCACCTCCCGTAATCAGGCGGCGAGTCAGTCATTCGCCTCGGGAATCGGCAGTACCTTCCATGGCCAGTCATTAGGGGGCTTGTGCTAGGCGCAAAGACTTTTTTCTATTTGCAATACAGGCCAAACTCCTCCATCAGCTGGGAGAGGACTGGATCGGGAATCCGATGGATGCGGCATCCTCGCCGGTAGTCGAAGAGGAGACCTAAAGGCCCCCTTGAAGGAGCGGCAGGACGGGTCACATCGAAGGCAAAGGTCTCCAGACGCAGGGAGCCCTTGGCTGCCCCTGGAACGAGGCTTGGGACCAGCTCTAACAGGCGGGGCAGGGCCTGCCTTGGCAGAGGGCTGCCTTCGATGACCGGGGGGAGGGACATCTTCCCTGTAAAGCGCCGGAAATCGTACCGGAGTAGATCGGCCAACAGGATGGGCGAGATGCCAAGATCCTGCCCGAACCGGAATAGGTGATCGTAGAGAGCAGGGACTTGATGCTCGAATCGATCGAGTCCTTGGGCCTGTCGAAACTTCCCCAGGGACAGAAAAAGGTCAAAGGGGGGCTGTTGGGAAGCAAGATAGGCAAGGGCTGCGTCGAAGCGGTTCGAGTTGTAGTACCTTTCCACTGTTCGCTCGACAAGCTTTAGACCTTGGATAAACCCATAAGACATCGCGTTCGTTTGCAGGATTTCGTACGGCGGGTAGTCGGCATAGATGAGGCCGAACCGATGGGCATCCTTCCGCAAGTCGGTGCCCGGGAGGACTTTGAGGAAATTCAACTGCAATCGGTGGGGCTGCAGGCGGTAAACTTCGTTGAAGGAGCGGGCAAAGGACTCTGGGGTCTGCTCGGGCAGGCCGGCGATGAGATCAAGGATCAGATGAACGTTAGTCTCCCGACGAAGCTGCAGCAGGACATCCTCCAGCCGACTCCAGTCCGTTGAGCGGTTCACCGCGGCAAGGACTGCCGGGTCTGTTGACTGGATGCCGACCTCAAAGTTGAACCGTCCTGGCGGGACCTGCCGCAGGAATTTCAACATGTCATCATCCAGGAGGCGCCCTCCGATCTCAAAGTGGCAGGGTGGACCGGTTCTTTCCAGCAAATAGCCCCATATCGCAAGGGCCCGGTCCCGATCCAGGTTAAAAGTCCGGTCGACGAACTTGATTTCCCTTGGATTGGCGGCCATGAGACGGTCTAGGCGGGTCTTGACCTGGCCAAGGGGGAAATGGGTCACCCCCGGGGAGCGGGATGACAGGCAGTAGCTGCACCGAAAGGGACAGCCCCGGGAGGATTCGATGTAGGCAATCCGGTTTTGCAAGTCATCGGTCTTTCCGTAAGGGAGCATGGGCATAGGACTTGTTGCCGCAGGCGGCCAGTAGACTATGCGGGTTCCCGTCCTTCCCGCGAGGCCGGGGATGCCGGTAGGTGCATCTCCCCGCTGCATCTTCCTCAGGAACTCTAAGAAGGGAGTCTCGCCCTCGCCGCAGACAATCCAATCGATGTATGGGTGGTCCTTTAAGATTCTGTGGGGGTCAGAGCTTGCTTCCGGGCCTCCCAGCACGATGACCAGATCCTTTTGCACCTTCTTCAGGGTGGAGGCTGTTTGGAGGGTCGGGATGATGTTCCAGACGCTGCAGGAAAAGCCGATGGGATTGCACCTCTGTAGATAGATGTCCCCGGCGATGAAGCTTACTGGCTCGCTGACCTGATACTCCCGGTATTGAAGCTCCGGAAACTCTACTTGGCATTGGGCATGCAGACAGCGCAGGGCCAAGCAGGTTTGGATGTACATCGAATTGATTGCAATCAGCAGTGGACGCATTGAACGGGCCTCCGGCATGGAATTGTCCTCAGAGGACTTCGAGGAAAAGCCTCCTTAACCCTTCCCGGTTAGTCATGCCCCGTTCCCAAGCGTTTACGTCCAAGCGTACATTACCAGGCCCGAAAGGAGTTTGGGAAAGAAGTAGGTGGACTTAGGCGGCATGATGCTGCCGCTTCGAGCCACGGCCATGATGCTTTCTACTGGCGTTGGATTTAGAAGAAAAGCCGTTAGGTAGCTGCCCCTGTCAACCAGCTTGACCGCGGTTTGGACATCCTGGGTGAAGCCGAGTCTGCCTGGTTGAAAAAGACCATCAAGGAGAGCCGCGTGTAGGATTGATACATCCAGCCTGCGGCATGCTGGAGCGTAGCTCTCCAGCTCCTTGAGGGCTGCGGGAGATCGCAGACGCATCAGGTAGCTTTGGTCCCTGCCCCCATAACAGATGAAGCTGCCTGGTCTTTGCGCCAGAATCGCAGGGTATTTGCCGGGGGGATTGTCCGCTGGCAGCCGCTCGATTTGGAAAGTGCGGGATGCTTTGTTGAGCTTTGTTTCTGTCGCCAGCATCTCTCCGACCAGGCGATGGGTGGGAAGGATGGTCAAGTCCTCATCGGCATTGAACAAAGCGGCCAAAACGAAATCATGGGGCTTATCAGAGCCGCTTGCCAGCCGCCGGCTGTATTCTAGTGCCGATTCATAACGGTGGTGGCCGTCGGCGATGAATACCTGCTTGTCAGAAAAGTAGGATTGCAGGTGGTTAATGATCGCCGGGCTATAGATGGGCCACAGCCGGTGGATGACCTCCTCCTCATCGGTCACTTCCAGTTTTGGTTGAATCCGAATCTGGGCTTTCAGGAGATCTTCGATCGATCCGGCGCGGTCTTGGTAGAAACAGAAGATTTGGCTGAAGTTGGCCTGGGTCGCCTCCAGCAGACGGACAAGATCGGCCTTTGGACCTGGGAAAGTCCTCTCATGGGGCAGGACGACCTTGTTTTCGTAGTCCTCCAGCCTGAGCAGGCAGACTAATCCCAGCCTGCGTCGGATTCCCCCCGGCGGCGAATTGAATTCTTGTTCGTACACATAAAAACCGGGCTGCTCGTCCTGAATCAGGATTTCCTCGGCCCGCCATTGCGTCCAGCAGCGGGCAGCCCTGACGAAGCGGTTTTCCCGGTCATGATCCCCGTTCCTATCCAGCCCCAGGATCAAACGGATGGAGTTGTACGGCGAAGCTTCATGATATTTCTGCCGATTGCAGGGATCGATAAGATCGTACGGCGGGGTGACCACCCCCCGGTAATCACCAATGAACGCTGGGTTGTAACGAACGGCGCGGAAAGGCTTAATAACGGCCATAAGGCAGGCTCCTCTCAGCTCATGCTCGACTTTGCTCTTCTCAAACTCTGCTAGTCTAGGGTGTGATTACATGATAATACATCTGGAAACTGAAATCAATACGCAGATTTCCGTCTTTGGCATTGACATCGGACGCCGCCCCGTTGGCAGGTCTTGGAGGGTTGGAAGGAGAATGGCTATCCAGGGGACAAGCAAGATGGCCAACGTATTTGAAAGAGGTATGCCGCCCAATGCGTTTGCTCAATGGACTGCTCAATTTGCCTGTGGACGTGTTCGTGCCCGGGGAGGAAGGACGCTGTTTGGCCAAGATTATTGGCATTCAGGGGCGGGCTTTTGTTGTTACGGCCCCTGCTCGATCAAACAGGCTTTTATGGCCGCGGCAAGACAGCACTCTCCGGCTCGTCTTCCCTACATCCCGGGCCGCATCCTTAAGTGTTGAGGGCATCATTCGAGAAAGACGCCTTGTTCCGGTTCCCTTGCTGGTTGTTGAGGTGGAGCAAAGGCTTCCTATTCAAGATGTCCTGGGATGCATCCCCGTCGGCGGCCGGGTTGTTGTGGTGACGGGGGGCAAAGGGGGGACGGGAAAGACTTTTGTGTCCATCAATCTAGCTTTCCTGCTGGCCCGTCAAGGGCATAGGACGGCCCTCCTCGACTGCGATTGGGGGACTGCCAACATCGATCTCAACTTAGGCATCTTGGCCGAGGGGCACTTGGGACAAGTATTTCGCGGCGAACGGGAGATTCATTCCATCTGCCTCAGCCTCGACAGTCAGCTGGATTTATATCCGGGAAAGGGCGCCGACCCTGGGGCGGCTCATCTCACCCAGTGGGACTTAGCCCGCTTTCTGGGGGTGCTGGCCGATTTGGAGCGAAAGTATGCCTTCGTCATCCTGGATTCGGCGCCTGGACTCGGTCGGGACCTGGCAGCTGTTTTGTTGGCTGCCCGGGATGTGATCCTGGTCCTAAACGATACCCCCAGCGCCATTGTCGATGCCTATGGCGTATTGAAGGCAATCCGTCGACAGACCCATTTGCCCCGGGTATTCCTGGTCATGAATCGATATGGTCCCGATTCCCAGGAGGCGGTGCAGCGCTTTCAGGAGGTAAGCCGGGAGTTCCTGGGGGAGGCGCCCGTTTTTCTGGGGCCGATCAGGGAAGATCCCCATGTGCCTATGGCCGATCGGCAGCGACGGCCCTTGGTCCTGCACAGCCCCCAGTCTTTAGCTGCTTTGGATCTAAAGGTCATTGCTGGGCGGCTGGCTAAGCCTCCCGAGGCAGGTTCCTGAGAGCCAAGACCTCCAGGGCGGGAGTTCGATCGCCGCTGCAGCTGATCATCCTAGGTCCCCGGAGGAACCGAAGCCTAAAGCCGCAGTCTCTGTAGAGGTTGACAATCCGGGGGGTTGCCTGGTTGGACAGCACCACAGGTCCCGGATGATCGGCCAGCCATTGGGCGAGGCGGACCTGATCCTCCCATACGAACCCGGAGCTTGCATATTGGGTGAACTCCACATCATAAGGGGGATCCGCATAGACGAAGTCCGAAGGCTCCAGGTGCAGCTCCTCAAAGTCGCAGCTTAGAAAATCCCAGTTCGCAAAGGCCTCTCGATAAGGGGAGAAGTCCCGGGTGTAGTTGATCTTTTTGTACTTGCCGAAGGGTACGTTAAAGAATCCCCGCTGATTGAAGCGGCAAAGACCATTGTAGCCCGTGCGGTTGAGGTAGTAAAAAAGCTCAGCCGATTCTTGGGAATCGGCCCGGCCTTCGGCTAAGAGTTGGTTGAATCGATTCCTATGGGCGTAGTAGAGCTCCTCGTCATTTTCCATGGGCAGGGAAATGTACAGGCCTTTCTGGAGCCAATGGAAAAAGTTGATCAAATGGACGTTGATATCGTTTAACAGGGCTCGGGCAGGGCGAAGGCCCAAAGTCACGGCCAGACCGCCGCAAAGGGGTTCAACCAGGCGGCGATTTTGATATGGCTCCCAAAGGGAGCGAAGGCGCGAAACAAGCCATCGCTTGCCGCCAGCCCACTTCAGGGGCGGCTTTGGACCACGAAGCGTGTTCTGGGGAATAGACATGTTGACCTCCCTTGCCGGTCAAAAGTGCCGGATGAATGCTCTTCATCTAATTTGGACACAAGGCATCGAGATACCTGTCAAGGTGAAGCGGGCCGGAGTACGGCCCGCAAGATTATTTCGCCGATGATCCTCCGTCGACGGCCAAGACGGCGCCGGTTACGTAGCGGGCTTCGGGAGAAGCAAGGTAGAGTGCGGCGTGGGCGATTTCCTCGGGAGTGCCCAGGAAGGGTGTCATGCGGCGGCTGATGAACTCCTTGCGCATCTCTTCCGGCCGGGGATGGGATGCGATGACTCCGGCGACCATCGGGGTCTCCACGGTGCCCGGGCAGATCACATTCACCCGGATGCCATCAGGGGAATGATCGGCCGCCATGGCCTTGGTCAGACCGATCAAGGCTGCCTTAGCCGTGCAGTAGGCGGCTCTGCTGCGCAGCCCCTTCAGCCCCGCCTCCGAGGACACGTTTAGGATTACCCCCGATTTCCTCGCCAGCATGTGGGGGAGAACAAAACGGCTGGCCAGGTATGCGGAGGTGACATTGACATGGTAGACATGGTTCCAGTTGGCCAAATCCGTCTCTGGAATGGAGCCGTTAAAAACAACCCCCGCATTGTTGACTAGAATATCGATTTGGCCAAAGCTGTCGACAGCATCGGCGGCCATCTTCCTAACCTGCTCCTCGTCAGTGAGCTCGGTGGGGAGGAAGATTGCCTGTCCGCCCCTTGATTCGATTTCCAAAAGAGTCTCCCGGCCTCGCTCTTGGTTCCGGCCGACGACGACTACGCGGGCCCCTTCCTGGGCAAAAAGCAGTGCAATCGCCTTGCCGATCCCGGATGTGGCTCCAGTCACAATGGCTGCTTGTCCCTGCAGTCTCATAGCTGCTGCGCCCCAAGGTTCTGGGAAGCGCCACCCACCTCCTCGCTAATCTAAGAGTTTTTCACAGTGCTTGACCCAGGCGTGCTGGGGGTCTTCTGTCCAAGCTCCATAAAGCCGCTGATCGCCCGCAATGGCGTAGAAATAGTAGACTTCGTAGCCCGCAGCTGCATTGACCGGGTGATAGCCCCGGGGGATTAGCCCGATGTCATTGTTTTCAACGATGAAGACTTCATCTAAGGGTTCCGGATCGTCCTTGTCGGTGTAGACGCGCATGACGCCGAATCCTTGGGAAGGGTTCACTTGGAAAAAGTAGACTTCTTCCGCTGGCATCTCAAAGGGCGGGTTGTCAGAGTCGTGTTTGTGGGGGGGATAGCTGGACCAGCAGCCCGGAGCGGCAAAGGTCTCTCCCACTAGCAGGCGATCCGCGTGGATATTGTCGCCTATGCAGCTATAGACCCTTCTTCGCCAATTGCTTGCCCCGACCACATTCACCGCGGCATCCTCCGGCCGAATGAGGGCAGGGGCCGTATCCTCGCGGGCTGGGGCGGAAACCACCAGGACATCCAAGCGGGGGGAGCGCCGACTGATGGTGAAGGTGCTTTCCCGGGGGACGTAGACGGTGGTGGGGCTTCCCTGGAAAACGTCCCTTCGCCCTCCGATGTTTGGATAGTCTCCTTTGAGGCCCGTCTTAGTGGACACCCGGACGGCGGCTTTTCCTCCCAAGAAATGCAAGGCTACTTCCCGGTCTTCTGAAGAGCCCTCGTACATGCCCTGCTCGGGGGTAAGCAGGATGCGGCTCAGCCGCAGCAGCTTCAAGGGGGAGTTGTTCTCATCGACTAGGACCTGGCAGCCTGGGCTGGGGGGCTGCCCTTTTAATAAGTATTTGCTCATGGAAACGACCTCCTCATGGTTGATGGTCGGCATATGGCGCTTGCCTATGGACTGTAACAAAGATTGCCAATTAATAATTCTTTAACCGGCGAGCAAAAACCTGCTTAAAAGAAGACCGGCATGCTTGTCCTTGACAAGTTCTTGACAATCCCTTGAAACTGTCTTGAGGACCGGGTGCTATCATGGGGTTGCAGTCGGAGGTAAACTGAAACGAGGGGGAAGGCAAATGAATAAGAGACTAATGGCGATTACAGGTGTGCTTCTAATTGCTCTGCTTATACTTAGCGGCAGTGTACTGGCTAGGCGCGGCCCGGGCCATCCGGGTCGGGGCATGGGGATGACAGTTGGCCAGGGCATCCCGGAGGCCTTGGGTTTGAGCATCGATGATTACATCAAGGCCCGTCGGGAAGGCAAATCCATCACTGAACTAGCTGAGGCCCAAGGACTGACCCTGGATGCCCTGAAGGCCAAGCTGCTTGATAAGGAGCGGACCTTCATCGAAGAAGGGCTGGCCGCCGGACGCTTTACTGAAGCTAAGGCCGCCTATATGCTAGAAGCAATGGAAGAACGAGTGGATCTTTGCCTGCAGGGTGGAGAAGCAGGTCCTCTCTTTGGCGGTTGGGGACGTGGTCAAGACGGTCCGGGCCGGGGGGGCATGGGGATGGCCGTTGGTCGGGGCATCCCGGAGGCTTTGGGTTTGAGCATCGATGATTACGTCAAGGCCCGTCGGGAAGGCAAGTCCATCTCTGAGCTGGCTGAGGCCCAAGGACTGACCCTGGATGACTTGAAGGCCAAGCTTGTAGAAGAACAGCGGACCCTTGTCGAGGAAGAGTTGGCTGCCGGACGCATTAGTGAAGCCAAGGCCGCCTACATGCTGGAAGTGATGGAAGAGCAAGTGGACCTATGCCTGCGGGATGGAGAGGCAGGCCCCTTGGGTAGATGCCCCTACTGGGGCGCCGGCCCCCGGGGCGGACGGGGCGGCAGGTGGTAAGGACCCAACCCGGTGCATCGCACCGGGTTTTCTCTTCTGTGCGCCCGACAGGAGGAACAGCGGCTGGAACGGGGAATCCTTTTCTTAGAGGACCAGGAAGGGGAATCAAGGATATGCAGCAATCACCCTCCCAACGGATCCTTGTCGTTGAGGATGAGCCGAAAATGCTCTCAATGATTACCCAGTTTCTCGAAGGTGAAGGTTGGGAGGTCTACGGTTCGGCAACGGGGGAGGAGGCCCTGAAGCTGATGCCTAAGGTTGCTCCCGATGTGGTCGTACTGGACTGGATGCTTCCGGGCATGAGCGGCTTGGATGTCTGCCGTCGAATCAGGGCTGAGTCCCAGGTGCCCTTGATCATGCTTACGGCCAAGGCTGACGAGGTAGACAAGCTCTTGGGCCTGGAGCTCGGGGCCGATGATTACATCACCAAACCTTTCAGCCTGAGGGAGCTTTTAGCCCGGATCAGGGCAGTCCTGCGCCGCAGCTCCGCAGCATGGAGAGAAGAGAGGCTCGGGATTGGGGACTTAATTATTGACTTGGACAAGCATGAGGTTCGCAAGGCCGGCGTCAAAGTTCAGCTGACCCCCACGGAGTTTAAGATTCTTTCAATTTTGGCTTCCAGTCCGGGGCGGGTGTACAGCCGCCTTCAGCTGGTGGATGCAGTCTTGGGTCAAGCCTACCAGGGCTATGAAAGGTCAATCGACACCCATATCAGCAACCTGAGGAAGAAGTTAGGGGATGACTCTGCTCAGCCCAGATACATTGATACGGTTTATGGGGTGGGCTACAAGATGCTTGATGCCAGAGGCGGCGATGCCGATGATTCGCTGGAAAGATAGCATACAACTGAAAGTGGTCGGGGCCCTTGTTTTTGTGGCTCTGTTGGCAACCATCGCGGCCATGCTGAGCAGCATGGCCTTAACAAGGACTTTCTTCACCCGCTACTTGGACCGCAATCGTTACGGTCGAGCCGAACAGCTGGCAGAGGTCTTGGCCGCCTACTACGAGCGGGCCGGGAGCTGGCAGGATGTAGACAGGCTTCTTTTGGGGTGGTCCGGTCACATGGGGCGCTCCATGATGGCGCCCGGGCGACGGATGGGGCAGGAGCGTCTAGTGCTGGCTGACGAAAGGGGAGTTGTGATTGTTGATTCCTTCGGCCGCTCCCTAGGCGAGACCATTTCCAAAGCTCAGCTGACGCAAGGCGCCGAAGTGACCGTTGATGGTCGCCGGAGAGGCACCGTATTCCTCATGACTAGTGCGGAAATGGCTTTGGGGAACATTGAAGAAGAATTCCTGTCCTCCCTGCGCCGCTCCGCTTGGACGGTGGGTGCAGGGGTGATCTTGGTGGCGGCGTTAGTCGGGCTGATTCTTTCCAAACGCCTCGTGGGTCCGCTGGTGACCTTGGCCCAAGCGACCCGCCGTCTGGCGGGCCGGGACCTTGCTTACCGGGTTTCCGTGGAATCCGGGGATGAGATCGGGGAGCTGGCTGGGGCCTTCAATTCGATGGCGGCCAAGCTCGAGGAGACGGAGGAGCTTCGCCGGAATATGATAGCTGACTTGGCCCATGAACTGAGAACGCCCATCACCATTCTCCGGGGCAACTTGGAATCCTTGCAGTGGCAGCTCCAGGAAGCCACCCCCGAGCTGATTATCTCTCTCCATGATGAGGCAGTCCGCTTGTCCCGCCTTGTGTCTGATCTGCAGTCCCTCGCGGTTGCTGAGGCAGGAGAGTTGAAGCTGACCCGGGAAAGGGTGGACTTGGACGAATTGGTGGGCAGCCTGTCAATGGTCTTCACCTCCGAGGCAGATGCCAAGGGCGTGGACCTGCAGGTGGACATCGATGAAGATGTGCCTTTGATTTGGGCGGACAAGGACCGCCTGCGGCAAGTTCTGCTCAACCTGTTGATTAATGCCCTTGACCACACGCCGACCGGGGGCAGGGTGGGGCTTAGGGCGTATGGGAAGAGCACAGGAGTCGTATTGGTGGTCAGCGATACCGGACCGGGGATTGAACCTGAAGAGATTCCCCGGGTCTTTGAAAGGTACTACCGGGCCCCAGCCCAGGACCCCGGCGGAGTAGGGCTGGGGCTGGCCATTGCCAAGGCGTATGTGGAAGCCCATGGGGGCAGGATATGGGTGGAAAGTGCATTAGGGCGGGGGAGTAGTTTCTATGTGGAGCTGCCGGAAGGAGCGGGAGACCAATGAGGGTGCTGGGGATAGGGGCCAGTCCCCGCAAGGGGAACAGTGAAGCTCTGCTGGATGAAGCTCTAAGGGGGCATCCCCTTGGGGAGAAGATCAACTTGCGGGAGCTTGAGTTGAATCCTTGTCTTTCCTGCGGCCGCTGTGGGGAAACGGCCGAATGCGTCTTCAAGGATGGGATCAGCACCCTCTATGATCGCCTTTATGACTTTCAGGGGATCATCTTGTCTTCACCCATCTATTTCGGCAGCCTTGCCGCCCAGGCCAAAGTGTTCATCGATCGGGCCCAGTTTGCTTGGGCTGGTCGGCATCTTTCAACGAGGCAGCTTCCCCAGGGGGTTAAGGCAGTCTTGATGGTCGTTGCGGGTATGCGGAATCGACCGGATTTCTTTCGCAACGCGGAAGAAATCTTCAAAATCTGGTGCAGCTGTCTAGATTTGGATTACAGAGGGGGGATCTATTTCCCCGGGATTGACGGCCTTGGGGATGTGACCGCCAATGATCGGCAGCGGGCCCGGGAAGCGGCATGGCTGCTTCTCCGGAACGAAGGAGGAAGTCCTCCGTTTTCTGTGGAAATAGGGGGTTAAAGGACTTCGCTTAGAAAGGAGATCAGGGATGAAAAAACTCAAAGGCACAAGGACAGAGGCTAATCTGCAGGCGGCGTTTGCTGGGGAGTCCCAGGCCCGCAACAAGTACACTTATTTTGCCGGCATTGCCAAGAAAGAAGGCTACGAGCAGATAGCCGCGATTTTCTTGGAGACGGCGGAAAATGAGCGGGAGCATGCCAAGGTCCTTTTGAAAAAACTAGATGGACTTGGTGATACGACGGCCAACCTGGCAGCGGCTGCTGCGGGCGAGAACGAAGAATGGACCAAGATGTACAAGGAATTTGAAGAGGTTGCCAGGGAAGAGGGCTTCGCCGAGATAGCCGATCTCTTCAAGGAAATCGCCGAGGTGGAAGAGGAACACGAAAAACGCTTCCGGGCCCTGCTCCACAACCTGGAGACGGGTGCGGTTTTCAAAAAGGATGCTGCCGTCAGGTGGCGATGCCGCAACTGCGGCTACGTCCATGAAGGGCAGGAGGCGCCCCGGGTATGCCCGGCCTGCGCCCATCCCCAGAGTTACTACGAAGTTGCCTGTGACAACTACTGACAATCGGGAGGGGATGCCCCTCCCTGGTTTGAACGAGGGGTATATGGTGCGGATCATAAGTCTACTAGTCTGTCTTGTTCTGTTCACCGGAGGAGGGTTGGGGGCCAAGGAGCTTAACCTGGTTAAAGACAGCTCCTTTTTGGCCCAAGACTCTCCTTGGCAGGCAATAGGAGCCGATGAAGCAGGCCAGTTCAGCGGGGACGGCTGGGATGGACCTGGCTGTGGGCGGCTTTGGCGCGGCGAGCGTGGCGAGGCTTTCTGGATCCAGGAGATACAGCAGCTTGAGCCCTCAGCCCGCTATCGGCTAACGGGGTATGTCCGGGTGGAAAAACCAGCAAGCGCATATCTTGGCCTGGAAATCACCGGGGAGGACGGTGCGCCCGCCTACCGCGGCGCCCTAATGCAGGTGGATCCCGCCGACGGGTGGGTGCCATTGGAGCACGTCTTTCCGGGAGCTGAGGCGGCTGGGTTCAAGCTGTTGGCCGGGGGCGCCTTTTCTGGGCAGATGCTTTGGGATGCAATCGAACTTAAGCGAGTGGAGACGGAAGCCGAGGCCATCGCCCGGCGCCTTCAGGCCCTTTGGGATGAGCATGGCCGGGTCTACACGGGCCTCATTATTGATGCTCGGGGATTGCGGATGCAAAGGGGCATGTCACCCCGGATCTATGCTCGGGATGGGCGGGAAGTGTACGGAACCGCCAATATCAGTGCCGATGCCCTGGCTGAGAAGGGCATGGCCGGCTACAGCAGGAGTCTTGATGAAGCGGTCCTCCATCCCCTCTTGTCCGTCAGTCCCGAATTCCCCTACACATTGGGACTGGTCCTGCCTGCCTTGGAGGTTGTTGGTCCCACTAGGACCAGCGTCATCATCAGCAACGAAGGCGCAGACCAAATTGAACGCTGGACCCGGGTCTACGATTTCCTCAGCGAAGGTCGGGTGATCTTCGTCATCGAATAGACTCAGAAAAACAGCATGGCCAGACGACTGAAGGCGTCGGTATACAACATGATGCCGATGATGATGAGAAAGAGGCCGTTGATGATGGTAATGGCGCGGCCTTTGCTGAGGATTCTCCGCAGACGCTCTTGCCAATGCTGCAAGGACAGAGCGATAAGCAGAAACGGGATCCCCATCCCTAGAGAGTAGGCGGCCAGCAAGGCGATTCCCTGGCCTAAGGTTTGGGCAGTGCCCGCATATAGAAGAATGGCTGCCAGAATGGGGCCGACGCAGGGGGACCATCCTGCGGCGAAGGCCATTCCGATGAGGAAGGAATTGATTCCGCCTCCCGGCAGGGAGACAAAGACGCGTCGTTCCTGCCCCAGGAAGGGCAGGGAGAGCCAGCCTCCCGTATGCAGTCCAAGGAAGATCACCAAAATCCCCGCTCCCCGGCGGAGCAGGCCCTGATGGCGCAAGAGCAGCTGCCCCAACATGCTGGCCGATGCTCCCAAGAGGATGAAGATCAAAGAAAAACCGCTGACAAAAAGAAGAGCATTGATCACCACCGGAGTCCGGTCAAGTTCCTTTCCTTCGCTGACGGATAAGCCTGCCAGATAAGTCACGTAGACCGGCAGCAGGGCCAGGACGCACGGCGAAAGAAGCGACAACAGGCCCGCGGTCAAGGCGATGAGCAAAGATACCTGGGGCATGGGCAGACCTCCTAGGAGTCAATCTCGGTGAATTTCAACAGGCCCGGCAGATCCATAGGGCCGATGTACTTGTTTCGGACAACGCCCAGCTCGTCAATGTAAAAGCTGGTGGGAATGAAGCGCACCAGGTATTCCTCGAAGACCTTGCCCCTTTCATCCCGGAGCTGCAGCCAACTGTAGCCGCCGTCCTCAATGAACTTGGCAATCGCACTTTGGGTCTCCTGGGCGTTAATGCCGATGACCACGACCTTTTCTCCGTTGGCATCGGTGAATTCTTGGATCGCGGGCATCTCCGCCCGACAGGGGGGACACCAGGTGGCCCAAAAGTTCAGTAGAATGCGCTGTCCCCGCAGATCGCTGAGGCGGTGAAGACCACCCTCCAGGTCGGGAAGCTCAAAATCAGGCGCCCGCTGTCCGACCCCCGGTCCGATGGGCAGATCCTTGGGCTGGGCCCATGCGGCTCCTGCCATCAGCAGTACACATGTTGTCAAGGCCAGCAACTTTTTCCACATATTGTTCCCTCTCTTTTCAGGAATTAGCCTAGGGGAAGGATTGGCTTATATTGTACCATCGGTGATTGGATGTGTCCACGTTGTGCAGATAATTGCAAACGTCCGGCTTTGAAGCCGCCGTCGGAAAGGGGCCTATTTGCAGGGACCCGTAAACCGGTGCTATAATATGCTGGGGATGGTGATGGGAGCCCCTGCGCGGCAGGGAGCTTTTTCGTGCGTTCTAGCTTCACAGATTTGACATGATTTTATGATATAATGCGGCTTGATGGCAAGGGCTCGGCTTGGGAGGTAGCGCACATTGAAACGCATCTTAGTTGTGGACGATGAGCCCAATGTCTGCGAGCTGGTGCAGCTGTACTTGGAAAAAGAGGGTTATCGAGTCTACTTGGCCCATGATGGGCAGGAAGCCCTCGACATGATCTTCAGCCGGACGCCTGACTTGATTGTTCTGGACTTGATGCTGCCCGAGGTGGATGGCTGGGAGGTCTGCCGACGGGTGCGCAAGGCCATGTCTACGCCCATCATCATGCTAACCGCCCGGGGCGAGGATATTGACAAAATCCTGGGCTTGGAGCTTGGGGCTGACGACTACTTAACCAAACCATTCAATCCTCGGGAGCTGGTGGCTAGGATCAAGGCTGTTTTGCGGCGAGCGGGTCCGGAAGAGCCGGAGGCGGCCAAGGCCCTGTGGTTTCCGGGTTTAGAAGTGGACTCTCTGGAGCATAAGGTCCGTCTGGCCGGCAGACGGGTGACTTTGACTCCCAAGGAATTTGATCTTTTGTGGCTCATGGCCAGCAATCAAGGTCGGGCCTTTTCGCGGGAGCAGCTCCTGGAGCAGATATGGGGATATGACTTTTTTGGCGATGAGCGAACGATCGATGTGCATGTGAAGCGCCTCCGCCAGAAGATTGAACCGGAATCCCATCCCTACCGCTATGTCCAGACGGTTTGGGGCGTGGGCTACAAGTTTGAGGTGGTCAGATGCGCAGCCTCTTCGGGAGACTCCTGAGCAGCTACTTGATTATCATCCTACTGACAGCTGTAACTGTAGGTTTCAGTCTTTCCCGCTTTTTCACAAATTACTACCGTATGGTGCTGGGGGAAGAACTTACCCAGCAGGCTGAACAATTGGCCAGCCGCCTTGCAACTCCTCTGGAGTTGGATGGGGCGGTCGACTTGGAATACATGATGGATTCGTTTGAAGACTGTATTGGGGCCGGCGTATGGCTGGTGGACAGCGTAGGCGTGGTGCAGGAAACCTCCGAGCTGTACGCCGGCTGGCGGGGGGCGCGGATAGAGGGCCCTTTGCAAAGGGAGCTGGCGGCTGGCCGGACTGTTGTCTATCGGAGCGGCGACGGTCCCTTATCAGCGGGAATCATTACCGTGGCCGTCCCCATCAGAAAAAGCGATGGGGTGGACGGGGGGGTTTTGCTCCACTATCCCATGCGGGGCATATCAAGGACCATGCGGGTGGTCAGGCCCTTGTTTTACCGGACGTTGATGTGGGCAGTGCTCCTGTCCATCGGGGTAGGATTCTTTATGTCCCGCAGGATCGCTAGGCCCCTGCAGGAGATGACTGCCATCTCCCTGGAGATGTCCCGGGGCAATTTCGATGAGCGGGTGCAGGAAATCTCCGAGGACGAGGTCGGGCAGCTGGCCAGGGCCTTCAACCATTTGGCTGAGGAGCTGGGCCGCAGCATACATGCCTTGACCCAGGAGAAAAGCAAGACCGAATCGATTCTGGTGAGCATGACCGACGGGGTGATCGCCAGCGACTCCGAGGGCAGGGTCATGCTCATGAACCCGCAAGCCGTGGAGTTTTGCGGTCGGACTGAAGCATCAGCCACCGGCGAGGACTTAAGGGAGGTCATCCCCGATCCCCTGCTGGTGGAGAGCTTTCAGGAGACATTGGCCAGCCGCCAAGGATGCGAGCTCGAGGTGGAGCGGGGGAGCAAGGCTTACCTGGTGCGGGTTTCCCCTATTACGGGCCCGGGCGAAGAGAACTGGGGTTCAGTCGCCCTGCTCAATGATATCAGCAGCCGCCGGGAGCTGGAGGAGATGAGGCGTCAGTTCGTCGCTAATGTTTCCCACGAGCTTCGTACTCCGCTGACTTCTATCAGGGGGTTCCTGCAGGCAATCCTTGACGGGGTGGTG
>JAAZLZ010000124.1 GCA_012799075.1 Bacillota bacterium | reverse complement strand
TAATACCTACGATAATCGGCGTTGCGGTCTGCTTGCTGGTGGCCCAGGGGGCCCGGCTGGTGGGGCTGGTGTAGTCTGGAAGGAGGGGATGGGGCATGCTGACGGAAAGCATGGAGGATTACCTGGAAATGATGTACCGCTTGGAGAACGAGAAGGGCTATATCAGGGTGGTGGACCTGGCCCACTGCCTTAAGGTGAAGCCCTCATCCGTCACCCGGATGATCCAAAAGCTCGATGAAGCAGGATTCTTGACCTATGAAAAATACCGCAATATTGCCTTGAACGAAGCAGGCCGGAGGGTGGGCCGCTTTCTTGTCTGGCGCGATGAAGTCCTTAAGGACTTTCTCCGGCTCTTGAATGCTCCAGTTGGGGTCGATGAACAGGTGGAAGGGATCGAGCACTACATCACTCCGCCCACCATGGGCCTTATCAGGAGCCTGTTGACCTACTTTCGGGACAGCCCCCATCGCCTGCGGGAACTAAGGAAAATCCAGAACTTGCCGAGTTATCCTGATGGTGAATGTTTAGACAGTCTTCGCTGCTGGCTCTTCCGTCATGAACGGGATGAGTAGGTATTCTTTGGCCTCTAGGGGCCAGTGTAGTATAATAGCGGAGGAGAACTAGATGAGAGAGGGAGCATTCCTTGATTCAAGAAAGCATCCGAAACTTTTGTATCATCGCCCATATCGACCATGGAAAGTCCACCTTAGCTGACCGTCTCTTGCAGCATACAGATACGGTGAGCGAGCGGGAGATGGTGGACCAGGTCCTAGATCAGATGGATTTGGAGCGGGAGCGGGGGATAACCATCAAGCTGCAGGCCGTCCGGTTGGAATACAAGGCCAAAGACGGCAAGTCCTACACCCTGAACCTGATCGACACCCCTGGCCATGTGGACTTTTCCTACGAAGTATCCCGGAGCCTTGCGGCTTGTGAAGGCGCGTTATTGGTCATTGACGCCTCCCAGGGCATCGAAGCCCAGACCTTGGCCAACTTGTACATGGCCCTGGAGCACGACCTGGAGATTATCCCCGTCGTCAACAAGATCGATTTGCCCAATGCCGAAGTCCAGCGGGTTCTAGCCGAACTTGAGGAAACCATTGGCATCGGGAGGGAACAGGTTATCTTGGCCAGCGCCAAAACGGGTCAAGGAGTCGAGGAGATCCTTGAGGCGGTGGTCGCTCGGATTCCCCCTCCCCGGGGCAATCCCCAAGATTCCCTTAAAGCCCTGATCTTTGACTCCCATTACGATGTTTATCGGGGAGCCGTCGCCTACATCAGGGTGATGGATGGCGTTGTGCAGGTAGGGGATGGGATCCGAATGATGTCATCGGGACGGGAGTTTGAGGTGACAGAGCTGGGCGTCTTCCGCCCCCAAATGGTCGGTGTCGAGGAGCTCGGGGTGGGAGAAGTGGGCTGCCTGCTGGCGAGCCTGAAAGATGTCAAGGACACCCGGGTGGGGGATACCATCACCCATACCAACCGACCGGCGGCCTCGCCCCTGCCCGGATATCGGGCGGCTCGCCCCATGGTGTACGCGGGACTTTATCCGGTCAACAATGAAGACTTCGAAACCCTTCGGACGGCTCTGGAAAAGCTGCAGCTGAATGATGCCGCGCTGTTTTTCGAGCCGGAAACCTCTGCCGCCCTCGGTTTTGGTTTTCGCTGCGGCTTCCTGGGACTATTGCACATGGAAATTGTTCAGGAAAGATTGGAGCGTCAGTTTGATCTGAACCTAATCACAACGGCCCCCAACGTGGTCTACCGGGTGAAGACGACCGACGGGGAGACCCTAGTGGTGGACAACCCTGCTTTCTTTCCACCCCAAGGATCCATCGAGTCCATCGAGGAGCCCTATGTTGACGCAACCATTATCGTCCCCAGCGATTTTGCCGGTCCGGTGATGGAGCTTTGCCAAGACCGACGGGGGGACTTCCAAACCATGGAGTATGTTACTCCGGAAAGAATGGTCATCAAGTATTCGCTGCCCCTGTCGGAAATCCTGATGGATTTCTTTGACCGCCTCAAGTCCCGCACCCGCGGCTATGCCTCCTTAGATTATGAATTTCGGGGATATCAGGAATCGGACCTGGTCAAGCTGGATGTTTTAATTAACGGCAAACCGGTGGATGCCCTCTCCTGCATCATTCACCGCAGCCGGGTCCAGAAGCGGGGCCGGCAGTTGGCGGAGAAGCTAAAAGAGGTCATCCCGCGCCAGCTCTTTGAGGTGCCCATCCAGGCAGCCATCGGCAGCAAGGTAGTTGCCCGGGAGACGGTGCGGGCATTGCGCAAGGACGTTTTGGCCAAATGTTATGGGGGGGACATCAGCCGTAAACGCAAGTTGTTGGAGAAACAGCGGGAAGGCAAACGGCGGATGAAGCAACTTGGCGATGTGGAGGTGCCCCAGGAGGCCTTTATGGCTATTCTGAAAGTGGATGACTGAAAACCCTTGGGGTTTATACGTACACATTCCCTACTGCCTGCGCAAGTGTCTCTATTGTGACTTCAATTCCTATCCCCTTGGCCAGTGGTCCGGGGAAGACAGGCGGCAATACCTAAAGGCCCTCGCCCGGGAAATGCAAGGGATTGCCGTCCCCCATGCTCCCATCAGCCTTTACTTTGGCGGCGGCACCCCCACGGTGCTCTCCCCACGAGATCTTGCCCGGCTGCTCGGCCTTGCCAGGAAAAAGTGGAGTCTGACGGAGGAAGCTGAGATAAGCATCGAAGCCAATCCGGACACCGTTGACCGGGGCAGTCTTAAAGAACTAAGGGAGGCCGGGTTCAATCGATTGAGCCTGGGCGTTCAGTCCCTAAGGGACCAGGAGCTAGACATCCTTGGTCGCACTTATAGTTCCAAGGTGGTGTATCAGGCCCTGCGGGAGGCTCGCCGGGCGGGCTTTAGCAATATCGGCATCGATCTCATCTACGGCATTCCCGGGCAAAGCCCCAGGGATTGGCAGGAGACCCTGCAGCGAACCTTGGACCTGGAGGTTGAGCATCTTTCCTGCTATT
>JAAZLZ010000123.1 GCA_012799075.1 Bacillota bacterium | reverse complement strand
CCCCTTGCTCCGGCTAGCTTAGTGGAGCTGCTCCAGCTCATCGAACAAGGGACCATCAATCGCAACCAAGCCAAAGAAATCGTACTGCCGGAGATGTTCGAGGACGGCAAGAGTCCCCGGCAGATAGTCAAGGAAAAAGGACTCGAGCAGATCAGCGACACCTCCCAGCTGGAAGGCGTCATTGTCTCCGTCCTGGAAGCCAACCCTGATGTGGTTCAGGATTATTTAGGGGGCAGGGAGAAAGTAATGGGCTTTTTGGTGGGCCAGGTGCTCAAGGAGACAAAAGGCAAGGCAAATCCCCGCCTGGTCAATGAAATGATTCGGGAGAAACTGAAGCAGTAGGATGGGGCCCGGGGAACTCCCCGGGCCTGCGTATAAAATCAGGGCAGTAATTTCACCCTAGTAGAGGAGGGATTACTTGAAAGAGGGGTGGATTAGTTGCCCGAATTGCGCAAGGACCCGACGACAGAGACCTGGGTTGTGATTTCCCAAGAACGATCGAAGCGGCCCAGTGACTTTAAGCTTCCTAAAGAGACTAAAGCGGCCAGCGCCGGCTGCCCTTTCTGCTACGGCAACGAGGGCAAGACGCCGCCGGAAGTCTACGCTGCCGGTCCTTCCCAGCGGCAGCCCAACAGCCCAGGATGGTCGGTGCGGGTAGTGCCCAACAAGTTCCCCGCCCTGCGGTTGGAGGAGTGGCCCCCAAACGGGGGGGTGGAGGTGGGCGGGTTTGAGCTGGCGGCCAAGATGCCCGGATTTGGGGCCCATGAAGTCCTCGTTGAATCCCCTAACCACTATGCCACCCTTGCCTCCCACTCCCAAGAACATTTGGATTTGGTGCTCAAGGCCCTTTCAAGCCGCTGTCATGATCTGGCCGGGGATCGCCGGATGCGCTACATCCAGATCTTTAAGAACTGGGGTCATGTGGCCGGTGCTTCCCTGGAACACACCCACCTGCAGCTCATCCTCCTTCCCCGCACTCCGAGGGTAGTTGCCCACAAGCTTAGGATCGCCCAAAGTTACTTTCAGCGTCATGGGCTTTGCCTTTACTGTGACCTGATCAAGTTCGAAGGGGATCACGGGGAGCGGATTATTGAAGAAACGGATCACTTCCTGGTCTTTGCCCCCTACGCGTCCCGGTTTCCCTTTGAGACCTGGATCCTGCCCAAAAAACATCAGCATTCCTTTGGCCAGTTGACCGATGAACAAAGCTTTGATCTAAGCGGAGTCCTGAAGCGGCTTGTGGGTCATTTGGAGCTGTCCTTTGAGGATCTGCCTTATAATCTCATCTGGCAGACGGCTCCTTACGAACCGGGGCACGAATCCTATTACCACTGGCATTTGGAGCTGCTTCCCCGGCTGACAACCATCGCGGGTTTTGAACTGGGCTCAGGTTATTACATCAACCCCACGGCCCCGGAAGTAGCTGCCGGCTCCTTGCGGGAGGCTGCGTTGGGGAAGGCTTCCATGGGGGCCAATCATCGGAAGGGGGATTAGGATCGTGGAAAGAGAATTGGAGGAAAGGTACAAGGTGCTCATGGTCTCGCCGGAGGTGGCCCCCTTTGCCAAAGTGGGGGGTCTGGCCGATGTGTGTGGTTCCTTGCCCAAGGCCCTAACAATGCTGG
>JAAZLZ010000122.1 GCA_012799075.1 Bacillota bacterium | reverse complement strand
TTCACCCTGGGGTTTTTAGCCCTGTTTTTAATGACCGCCTACTGGCAGGTAATCAGGTCCCCTGAACTAGCCGTTCATCCTCGCAACCCTCGTCTGTTGGCCCGGGAACGGGAATTTGCCCGGGGAGGAATTGATGATCGCTTTGGCGAATCATTGGCGGACAGTCGCCCTTTCGAGGGGGGGTTTAAACGAGTCTATCAAGGTGGCGTATCCCTGGTGCAAACGGTGGGCTACAGCCACCCTCGCTTTGGTCAAAGCGGACTAGAGTTGGCCTTTAACGGGGAATTAGCGGGGCTAAAGCCGGAGGACCAAGTCTTCCAGTGGTTTGAGGGACTGCGGGGCGGCCCAAAGCAAGGCAATTCCCTTATCACTACCATTGATCTTAAACTACAACGCACCGCGGAGCTGGCTTTGGGTCCCCGGTCAGGGGCCGTGGTTGCCCTTGACCCGGCTACCGGAGAAATCCTAGTTGCGGCCAGCCGATCGGGATTCGATCCCAATCGGCTCGATGACACTTGGGATGAACTCCGCAGTCACCCGGACAGTCCCCTCTTGAACAGGGTAACCCAAGGCCTATATCCGCCGGGATCCGCCTTCAAGGTCTTCACCTTAGCCGCCGCGTTGGAAACAGGCGCCGTCAGGTGGGAGCAGACTTTTGAAGACCGGGGAAGCTTGACAATAGGAGACTACGTCCTGGGAAACCCGGGTCGGAAGGCCTATGGATCATTGGGACTCCCCGATGCCTTGGCCGTATCCTCAAATGTGGTCTTTGGACAAATAGGGCTAGCTTTGGGTTGGGACGGCTTCCACCAGATGGCCCGCGGGTGGTGGCTGGATCGGGCGATGCCCCTGGAAGTTGGAACAAAGGGTGGCCATGTGCCGGAGCCCAGGGTCAAGGCTCAAGGGGAACTGGCCCAGCTGGCTATCGGGCAGGGGGAGCTTTTGGTAACGCCCCTGCATATGGCAATGCTTGCGGCGACCATTGCCAACGGAGGGGTCACCATGAGGCCCTATCTGGTGACCGAAGTCCGGCGGCCAAACGGCACCGTCAAGCATCGAACCCAGCCTCAGGTGTTAGCCCGTCCCTTGCAGGCAGCCCATGCCAGTCAGGTTGCCCAGGCCATGAAGGCTGTCGTTCAGAAAGGGACGGGCAGGGGAGCTGCCCTGCCTGGGATTACGGTGGCCGGCAAAACAGGGACGGCGCAAAACCCCCATGGAGAGGCCCACAGCTGGTTCATTGCTTTTGCCCCCCTGACGGCTCCCCGGATAGCTGTGGCTGTAGTGGTGGAGCAAGGGGGTACGGGTGGCGTCGTCGCAGCACCAATTGCCCGGGCTGTTCTGGGAGAAGCCTTGGGTTTACACGATAACTTGTCCCAGGGAACATAAAAGGTGGCTATTAAATGATCGGACAAATCTTGGCGAATCGCTATCAGATTCTTGCAAAGGTGGGAGAAGGAGGTATGGCCCAGGTTTATGAAGCCCGGGACAACCTCCTGTTCCGACCTGTAGCCATCAAGGTCCTGAGGGAGCAATATGCAAGTGATGCGGAATTCGTCGAACGCTTCCGACGGGAAGCCCAAGCGGCTGCCAGCTTATCCCATCCTAATGTAGTGAATATCTACGATGTGGGTCAGGAAAACGGCACCCATTACATCGTGATGGAATATGTGAAGGGCCGCAATTTAAAGGAAATCATCAGGGACCAGGGCCCATTGCCGGTGAAGATGGCCGTCAACATTGCCCAGGGCATCGCCCAGGCGCTAAACCATGCCCATCGGCATAAATTGGTCCATCGGGACATTAAACCCCACAATATTTTGATTACCGAGGACGGCCAGGTCAAGGTGACTGATTTCGGGATAGCCCGGGCGGCAAGCAGCGTCACTTTGACCCAGACGGGGATCGTCATCGGCTCAGTACATTATTTTTCCCCGGAACAGGCCCGGGGCCAAAACGTTGAACCCCAGTCGGACTTGTATTCCCTTGGGGTTGTCCTATACGAAATGGTAAGCGGCCGTCTTCCCTTTACCGGCGAGAGCCCCATCAGCATCGCGATGCAGCAAATCCATGAAGACCCAACTCCGTTGCGGGAGATTAACCCGAGGGTCCCCGCGGCCTTGGAAGAAGTCGTTGCCAAGGCCATGGCCAAAGATCCCAAGGATCGGTATCAAAGTGCTTTGATGATATTGGCCGATTTGCGGAGAATCGATCTGGCCTTGAAGGATGACGTAGACGAAGCAACCCAGATGATCCCCCAGCTGGACCAGTTCGAAGAGACGGCCGTTCATACTTTGCAAGGAGGCGGTGGGGTGAGCGCCAACACCAAGACATCGAAGCGAAGTTGGCTGTATGTGACACTGTTTTTCATCTTCTTTTTAGCCGGCGTTTTCTGGGCCGCCCAACGCCTGCCCGCCTTGATTTTTCCCGAAGAAGTAGCCGTTCCCAATCTGGTGGGGCTAAACGTCGAAGAAGCGGCCGAACTCCTAACGACGCGGGAATTGCGTCTGGATGTGGATAAGCGAATCTTTGACGATGAAGTCCCGGTAAATCACATCGTTTCCCAAAATCCCCCGGCCGCCCGGCAAGTTAAGAAGCACCGGACGATTTATGTGGCGGTCAGCCGAGGACCGGAATTGGTTACCATCCCCAACGTCATTGGGCTGTCTCTTAGGGAGGCAAGGGTTGCCCTTGGCCGGGTCGGCCTTACCCTAGGAGAGGTGCTGCAGGAGCCCCATCCTATGATTCCGACCGGTCAAGTAGTTGGCCAAGAACCGGCCCCGGGACAGCGCCTGACCACCGGGGTGAAGATAGATCTCATCGTCAGCCAAGGTCCAGAACCAGCCCCTTCATTGGTCATGCCCGACTTGCGGGGGCTTCCCGTGGAGCAGGCGATGCAAGACTTGGAGGTCTTGGGGCTCAAGATCAGGAATACGTGGCCGGAAATCTCGTCCAAGGCCTATGGAATTATTCTGGATCAAAATCCACCGGCTAATACCGAGGTAAGCAAGGGAGAAGAGGTTGACTTGGTCTACAGCAGTGGACCGACAGGCAAACCTCCCTCTGAGACTTCCCCAACGGATCAGCAGGCAACGGTGGATTGGACCCCCGAAGGGGGACCGAACCTCCGCAGGGCCGATGTGCGGATTAGCATACCCCCCGGTCCCCAGCGGGATGTAGTGATCCTGGTGATCGATGAACGGGGAATACAGGAAGTCTATCGGCAACAACACCCAGGAGGTGATACCTTCACTGTTCGCGTTGAAGGGAAAGGTAAACAGGTCAAAGTACAGGTTTACATCGGTGGAGAGATGTACAAGGAGGCCGTCATTTAGGATGAAGACAGGAGTAGTCCTTAAGAGGGTTGGAGGCTTCTGTCATGTACTGGTTGACGGTCAAAAGTACATTTGTCGATTGCGGGGTCGGTTGAAGCTGGAAGTGGACATGATCCTGCCGGGCGATAGAGTGCGTATCAACCCGGAACAGCAAACGGTGGAGGAGATCCTCCCAAGGCGGGTGACCCTAACCCGTCCTCCCATTGCCAATGTGGACCAAGTGGTGATTGTCTCGTCCCTGAGCCAGCCCGCCCCCGACTGGCTGTTTTTGGATCGACTGCTGGTGCTGGTGGCTGCTGCGGGGCTGGACTCTTTGATTTGCTTCAACAAACTCGACCTCGTCGACGAACCTGAAGATGATTTATATGCCCGGCTGGGCTACCGCACTTTCTCTACTAGTGCAACAACTGGGGAAGGGGTGGGGCCCCTGCGGGAAGCCCTCGCTGGCCGAACCTCCTGCTTGGCCGGATCTTCAGGGGTCGGCAAGTCAGCGCTCCTCAATTGCATCATACCCGGGGCTTCTCTTCAGGTGGGATCGGTAAGTCAGAGGCTGCAGAGGGGGCGCCACACCACCCGGAGTGTAGAGTTGCTGCCCCTCCCGAAGGGAGGCCTGGTGGCCGACACCCCAGGGTTCAGTCGCTTATCCCTGAATCATGTGGAGCCCTTCAGCCTGGGCCAATGCTTTCCGGAAATGGCCGCGTTGGCGGAAGGCTGTCAATTCACTGGCTGCTTGCACCATCAAGAGCCCAACTGCGCCGTCAAGGAGGCATTAGACAGGGAGGAAGTCGATGCACGACGGTACCGGAGTTATTTGACCCTTTTACAGGAGATTCAACGTTACCAACAACGAAAATACTAGCAAGATCTCATTTCCCGAAAGGAGGCAGGGTGACCTCGCCAAGGTCGCCTGACCAGATGATTAAGGTTGCCCCTTCTATCTTATCCGCTGACTTTTCCCGG
>JAAZLZ010000012.1 GCA_012799075.1 Bacillota bacterium | reverse complement strand
GTCCTCATCTCCGAGGAAGGAGTCATCATCCGCATCAATGTCAACGACATCTCCCGCCAAGGACGCAATACCCAGGGAGTGACCCTCATGCGCCTGGCAGAAGATGATCAGGTCATCGCGTTGGCCCTAGCCCGCATGGAGGATGTGGATGATGAGCCCGAAGGAAAATAGGGGCTGCCGGATCTTTGATCATGGCGGCGATGCAGGCATAGCCGCGTGGGGTCCCCGGTTGGAGGATGTGTTTGAACTGGCCTTTCTTGGCCTTGTTGACTACATCGTCTCCGGGGAACGGGTCCGTCCTCGGGAGGAGCACAGAATTGAGCTAAGTGCCTCCGATGGGGAAGATTTGCTTGTTGCCTGGCTGGGAGAGGCCCTCTTCCTCATCGACGGGGAAGGCTGGCTTCCCGGCCGGGTCAAGGTCGGGATTGGGGATGGACCTCAAGGATTGAGCCTTGAGGCCAAGGTATGGGGTGAGGCAATAGACCCTGAGTGCCACTGGATAATACGGGACGTTAAGGCGGTGACCTACCACGGCTCAAGGCTAGTTCGCCAAGGGGAAACGTGGCAGGCCAGGGTCGTCTTAGATCTCTAGTTGGAGGTGGTGCCCATGGTTTGGGAAGATGTTTTACAACAGTTGGATGAGTATCGTTGGCAAATACCCCGGGGCTATAAACCGGGGATGCTTGTCCCTGGCCTCATTTTCACCGATGGGGAGGAGCTTGCCTTTCTCAAAGAGGAAGGGCAGGCCCTTGAGCAAGTGGCTAATGCCGCCTGCCTGCCGGGGATTGCAGGTTATTCCTATGCGATGCCGGACATCCACACGGGCTACGGCCTGCCCATCGGCGGGGTGGTGGCGACCAAGCTGCCCGATGGGCTAATTACACCCGGTGGAGTGGGCTACGACATCAATTGCGGCGTTCGCCTCCTGGCCACCCCTTGGCAGGAGGAGGACCTGGAGGACAAATGGTCTTGTTTGGCCGATGAGCTTTACCGCGCCGTTCCCAGCGGCCTAGGAGCCCGGGGGGGTCTTAAGATCTCCCAGGGGGATCTGGAGCAGGTCCTCCTTAGGGGGGCGGCCTGGGCGGTGGAGCAGGGAATGGGCTTTGAGGAAGACCTTCGGATGAGTGAGGAGGAAGGGGGCATGTCCGGGGCAGATCCCAGCGCCGTCAGCCCAAGGGCCCAAAAGCGGGGCCAAGGACAGCTGGGCACTTTGGGATCGGGCAACCACTTCGTCGAGGTCCAGGTGGTGGATCGGGTCTACCGGGAAGAGGAAGGGAAGATCATGGGGCTTGCCCAAGGCCAAGTGGTCGTCATGATCCATTCCGGCTCCCGGGGCCTGGGGCATCAAGTCTGCACGGACTACACCAGGCGAATGGTGGGGGCCATGGACCGATACGGCATTAAGCTCCCTGACCGCCAGCTCGCGGGGGCGCCCCTAAACAGCCCCGAGGGAAGGCAATACTTCGGCGCTATGGCCGCCGCGGCCAATTATGCTTGGGCCAACCGGCAAGTCCTCACCCATCGGGTCCGGGAGGCCCTAGCCAAAGTAATGGGCAAAGGGGAAATCCGGGTGGTCTGGGATGTGGCCCATAACATCGCCAAGATCGAAGAGCATATAGTAGATGGAGAGAAGATGAAGCTTTGCGTCCACCGCAAAGGAGCGACCCGGGCCTTTCCTCCTGGACATGGACTCCTGCCCGATCCATATCGGCAGATGGGCCAGCCGGTCCTGGTCCCCGGCGACATGGGGAGCGGCTCTTATGTCCTAGTGGGAAAGCGGGGTGAAGGCTTTGCCTCGGCATGCCACGGCGCTGGCCGGCGGCTAAGCCGGGGAGAGGCGAAAAGGCGGCTGCAAAGGGATGAGATTCTCTCGGAGCTGGCCCAGGCAGGGGTGGAGCTTAGGGCCTCAAGCCGCCAGGCTGTCTTGGAAGAAGCCCCAACGGCCTACAAGGATGTGGATAAGGTCGTCCGCATTTCGGAAGGTGCGGGCTTGACCCAACAAGTCCTCCGGCTGGCGCCCCGGGGCGTTATCAAAGGATGAAGGGACGGGGATAGAGGATGAAGGAGGAGCTGGCGAGGAAAATCGCGGAGCTGGCGGACGTTTTGCGGGAGACCGATGAATACAAGCGTTTGCTCGCTGCCCGGGAAGAGGTGGGCAAGCGGGAGGCCGCCAAGCTGATGCTGGAAGACATCCAGCGCAAACAAGCGGCTTTGCAGAAGGCCGCCGCGGAAGGCAAGGATGTCAAGGAGCAGGAAGAAGCCTTTCGCAGCAGCGTCACCGTCGCCAATTACAATCCTTATGTCAGGGAGTTGATGGAGGCGGAGCTCGTCTTTGCGGACCTTTTCTTCCGGGTGGAGACTGTCTTGGCTCAGGCCCTCGCTAAAGAGCCGACCCCGGGCAAATCCAGTCGGCTATGGGTGCCGGGTCAAGGATCATCTAACCCCTAGAAAAATGAGGAGGACGCCGAACAGGACGATGAGATAACGGTCCCAGTCCACTTGCCCAGCCAGGCCCACAAGGCCCAGGGTGCTGACCAGCATGAGGATTGTCGGACCGATTATCCCCAGTACGCCATTGATGCGAAGGGCCGTGTCGACCCGGCGGTAATGGAGCATGAGCAATGCGGCGCCGATTTCAATCCCTCCCGCGAGGATGCGCAGGAGGGCCATCCCGGAAACCAGCTTCGTCTCCATCCCCATCCCCCTTTCGATAATGGGTATGACTTCAACAAGGGAAAGATGCGTCGCGAAAAATTCATTCCGATTAGCAGGAACTTGCCAGGTGATGTTGAATATTCCAGGAAGCTGTTAATTGAGAGGAGTTGAGCTGAGTTGAGCCAGAGCAAGATCTTATTAGCTGAGAAAGAGATCCCCAGGCAGTGGTACAATATCCAGGCGGATATGAGCCAGCTGCCCCCGCCGCCCCTGCACCCGGGCACGAAGAAGCCGGCAGTTGCCGACGACTTCGCCCCCTTGTTCCCCCCGGCCCTCATCGAACAGGAAATGACCAAAGAGCGTTGGATCGACATACCCGATGAGGTTCTGGCGATCTACCGGCTGTGGAGGCCCTCGCCTTTATACAGGGCCCACCGGCTGGAGAAGGCCCTAGGCACCCCCGCGCGCATCTACTACAAGTACGAAGGGGTGAGCCCCGCGGGCAGCCACAAGCCCAACACTGCGGTTCCCCAAGCCTATTACAACAAGCAGGCGGGGGTGAAGCGGCTGTCAACGGAGACCGGTGCTGGGCAATGGGGAAGCGCACTCAGTTTGGCATGCGGCTTCTTTGGCCTGGAATGCACCGTGTACATGGTGAAGATCAGTTACCGGCAAAAGCCCTATCGACGCTCCCTCATGGAGGTCTGGGGGGCGGAAGTGATCCCAAGCCCTTCCGACCGGACGGAAGCGGGCCGGAAGGTCCTGGCGAAGCACCCCGATTCCCCCGGAAGTCTAGGGATGGCCATCAGCGAAGCCGTCGAGGATGCGGTCTCCCGGGAGGACACCCGGTATGCTTTGGGCAGCGTCCTGAACCATGTCATGCTCCATCAAACGATCATTGGCCTGGAAGCGAAAAAGCAGCTAGACCTAGTGGGCGACTACCCCGACGTGGTGATCGGCTGCTGCGGAGGCGGCAGCAACTTCAGCGGACTGGCGTTCCCCTTCCTGGCGGATAAGTTCAACGGCCGCAAGGTTCGGGCCCTGGCCGTGGAGCCGGCTGCTTGTCCCTCCCTAACCAAGGGGACCTTAGCCTATGATTTTGGCGATACTGCGGGACTGACTCCTTTGTTGAGGATGTATACCCTGGGGCATTCCTTTGTGCCGCCGGGGATCCATGCTGGGGGTCTGCGCTACCACGGCGCATCTCCCCTCATCAGTCAGCTCTGCCACGATGGCCTCGTTGAAGGGGCAGCCTATCCCCAACAGGCCGTGTTTGCCAGCGCCCTTTTGTTTGCCCGCACCGAGGGGATCCTGCCGGCCCCCGAATCGGCCCATGCCATCCACGGAGCCGTCAAGGAGGCGGAGGAAAGCGCCAAAACGGGCAAGCCCCAGACGATCCTGTTTTCCTTAAGCGGCCATGGCCACTTTGATCTGGCGGCCTATGACGCTTACTTCAGCGGGCAGCTGGAGGATGTTGGCTATTCGGAAGAGGAAGGCAAACGGGCGTTGGCCGAATTACCGGAAGTATGAGGCAAAGGCGGGTTAACCCCCGCCTTTTTTTGACAGCAAAATTTCCAGGACGGTGCCGGGGGCGTTTCGTAAGCTTGTTAGGGTTGTCCGCCGCCGATGGATTTGCCCTTTGTGAGTTATCCTTGGGGACCATACTCGACCAAATGGGGCATGGGGCGATACCGATCGATGCCTAGCTCTAGCTTTTTGAGGGGGCCGTGGGGGTATTCCACGGTGACCCAGGTGCGAATCTTGACTCCATCGGCTCCTTCGAGGACGCGTTCTTCCCCATGGGCGAGAGCCGGGTTCTGGCGTGTTATGGTCCAGGTCCGATTCCGGGCTAGTTCTTCATGGTGCCATTCGACCCTTGGGGTCTCGTATTGGCCATACAAGGCGATATACAGCGTATTATCCTGTAGGAAGGCCCAGATGATGACGGGGGCCTTTTTGTTGTTGCGAAAGCGAAAATCTTTGGCACCCCAGACGACAGTGGCATCACGTCCTGGGGGAACGTAGGGCACCAGCATGCTGTGGGGGTGCCGTTCGACCAACAGCAAATCGCCGAAGACCACAACATTATATAAGGTTGAGGCAATCTTGCAGATCCCGCCCCCAATCGTTGTTTTGATCTGACCATCGAGGTAGACGGGGCCCTTCCCAAAGCCGCGTTCTTGGGTGCGAGGGCCAATGGCCCGATTCAAAGAGAAGATTTCCCCGGGCAATATGACCGAACCGGTCAGGTAGTCGGCGGCCACTCCCACATTATGCTCCTCCTGCAAAATGGGATTGGGCAGGGTTGTACGGAAGGCATTGATCAACCGGTGGGCACTAAAACGGTCTTGCAGCTCAACTAAGCGGGATGGTTCGTCGTCATGCCATGGGAGCTCCTGCTCATCAACGCAGCCGTACAGTTCGTCGTGGATGGCCATTTTGACGGGCTTTACATCACAGAATTGGGCCAGATCGTCAACTGGCCAACCCCACAAGGGCAACCGGTAGGTATACTGACCGAGGATCTCTGGATCCTTAGACAAAAACAAGTGGACAAAGCAAGAATAGGCGATTAGGATCAGTGCCACGCCGATAAGGCCCCAGCCTTGCCACCTTGGCATTAGCCCTTTCCTGCCCGATAGGATGCTGCGGATGTTGGCCAAACGGACCACAGCATTCATCCCCCCGCCGCCACAAATAGGACTCCCAGGGCAACTAGTGCGACGCCGACTAGTTGGCGCGTTGACAGGCATTCCTGCAGAAACATGCTGCCGAGCCAGACGGTAATGACCGGCGAGACAGATAAGATGACTGCGGAAGTGCCGGCCCCACCCTGCTTTAGCGCGGCGTAGTAAGCCAGGTCGCCAGCCAGGGTGGCCAGAAAGGCCTCCAGACTAAGATAAAACCAATCCATAGATGAGATGGATGCAATCCGGTCCAAGCCGCGAGTTGTGAGTACCCACATCAACAGAAAGGCCAACGTCACAGTAGTTCGGGCAGCTAGACCATCCATGGGATGGACGTCCCGTAATCCAAGTTTGCCAAAGATGGGTGCCAATCCCCAGCAAAAGGCTCCCGCCAGTCCGAGGGAAATCATCCGAGCCATGACCAACTACCTCCGCAGCTGCCGCTTAAATCCCACCCTTTGCTATCTCTATTTAGCTGTTAGGCCATCAAGACCGTCCTGGCGGGAGGGGATCCCTGGAAGAGGGGTGCGCCAAAGGAGGGTCCATTCCCCCGCATCTTTGGGGAAGGGAAGGCAGACTACGAGGATGCGGCTGGCGGCTTATCACCCGAAAGAATTTCCCGTGCCTTGCCGAGGAGTCTATTAGGAACAAATTAGGGGGGCCTTGACATGAGGCGAACTTTCCAAGAAAGGTTGTCTCGCTTCACCGAGCTGCCCAGGATCCCATCATTTTTCCTCATTGCTTTGCTCCTGGCAGGGATCTGGGCAATGAGCTATCATAAGGGCGGCACCAAGCATGCATACCCCCATGGGTTTTATCTGCCTATCCTGCTGGGAGCCTTTTTCTTTC
>JAAZLZ010000121.1 GCA_012799075.1 Bacillota bacterium | reverse complement strand
GGAGCAGTCGAGGCTGCGCGGAAAGCGGGGCTCTATCGCTTTCGGTGAGGAAGCCCCTTGGTAGTGCTTTGCCCATGTGCTTGTTTGGGAACAGGATGAAGACAAGCGTCATAGGAGTTATTCGGGACGGACATTAAGGGTGTCGGGCTTCGGTCTAGGGTGGTTCAAGGAGATGGATTGTTTGTTGTGCAGCAAAGTCATTTCAAGAAGTAGCCGCCTTGGAGAAGAATTAGGTGGGGTGAGGGTATGTCCTGCGGGCGCAGATTCATTGCTTTGTCCAGTGTTTGGAAAGGGGTTCCGAGTATGAATCATGACGAGGGGACATGGACAATAGGCAGATTTGTGTTTGAGGAACAATGGTCAGATCCATTGAAGACGGCTTTGGATGCCCTAGCTTCCTTGAAGGAGCGTTTGCTTTTTGAGCTGGCTCAATACGAGAAGTTTGTTGTTGATAAGGGTGACAGCTCTCGCCAACTGAGGGTAATCTGGACGCGCGAGTGGCTAGATGAGGATGGGGCGAAAATGCTTGAGGACATTGAAAGCATGATTATGTCATGTGATCCAACTCGGGGGAAGGATATTGGCGAAACCATAAAGATCCACATGTCCTTAGCCGAGCTGGCTAAGAAGAGGGACATGGAACTGGTTGAAAACTGGGACATGATTTGGCAATGGGTAGAGGAGACACTTCCCGCCTTGAAATCAATGCTTCAAGAACTGTGTCAACGAGAACACGAGTCACTGCCAGAATGAGAACCCCTAGCACCCGACTATATGAGGATAATAACTGGGATGCTAGGGCGAGCTCTGGGATGTCTCAGCAGGCCTCGGTGCTTAGCAGCAAAGGCAACCGCACTACCGCGACATTTCGGACAAAGACGTTTGTAAAAGAGGTTGCCCTAGTGTATACTGATACCATGATTTCCTCTGGAGGTGGACTTTGTGAAGGAGAAGGTCAAGGAGGTCCTCGATGGTCTGCGTCCCCACCTGCAAGCCGATGGAGGCGATGTGGAACTGGTCGATGTGCAGGCCGACGGCATCGTTAAAGTGAGGCTGAAAGGGGCCTGTGCCGGTTGTCCCATGTCCCAGCTGACGCTTAAGAATGGCATCGAGAGGATCTTGAAAGAGAAGATTCCTGAGGTTCGCTCTGTCCAGTCTGTATAATCACGATAGGGGGGAAGGCAAGGATCAGGCGCTGCCTTCCTTTTCCATTCCCGCGGTGATTAACCGATCGACTTCCTCAAAAAGGGCGAGGAAATCCGAAGAATTCCGGTCCATTTCCAGCAGCAGCTCGAATTTTCGCCTTACCTCTTCGGGATCGTAATGGGGCTCTGGCAGCCTGGAAAGCTCCACCGCCATGATTTCCACTCCTTGTCTGCAAAAGTAATACTAGTTTAAAATACCACGTGTTCCGATAAATTCCTTCGTGAAGGAGTTTTTTCTTTGGGATTTGTTGAAGGAAACCTTTATCCCAGCGGCGCGGTAATTGGCCAGTCTGCCAGGAATCCCTGGATTTACGTCGAAATAGCAAGGGATAATGTTTGGCCGAAAGGCCTTTACGGGGGGCAGAACTCAAACAAAAGGAGATGATGGCACGTGCGGAAATGTGGCGTTGTAGTCATGGTTTTTTTCTTGGGTTTACTTACCATCACCGGGGCAGCGGCTCCCAAACCAATTCGCATTGGACTGCAAGGTCCAATTACTGGTGCTTGGGCGTATGAAGGGGAAATGGCGGTCAACTCCGTCCAGATCGTAGCCGATCAAATCAACGGGGCGGGCGGAGTCCTGGGCAGACCCATTGAGATTGTCGTTGGGGACGATCAGGGCAGTCCTCGGCAGGGCGCCTTGGTTGCCCAGCGGATGGTCAGCGATGGAGTGGTTGCAGTCATCAGTAGTTACGGCTCGTCGGTAACGGAGCCTTCGGCGGCCATCTATGAGGAAGCGGAGCTTTTAAGCATTGGCTATGGGGCTACCGCGGAGCGGCTCACCGAAAGGGGACTGAAGTTCTTTTTCCGGACGTGTTTCCGGGATGATCGCCAAGGTCAGTTCTTTGCTGCCTTAGTTGATGATGTTTTAAAGGTAAAACGGGTGGCCATCATCCACGATAATACGACTTTTGCCAGGGGATTGGCCGAAGCGGCCAAGCGCTGTCTGGAGAAATCGCCCGCGGCGGAATTGGTATTCTACGATGCAGTCACACCGGGGGAAAAGGACTTCAGCCCGATCCTGACCAGGATGCGAACTGCGGCTCCTGAAGTGGTGTATTTTACCGGCTATTACCCCGAGGCAGGACTCATTCTGTACCAGGCGCGCAATCTAGGTATTGATGCCCTCTTCGTAGGAGGGAATGCCGCGATCAATGACGAATTTGTTACTATCGCTGGCCTGGATGTAGCTCTAGGAAGCATCGTTACCCAGGAGCCTTTGCCGACGGATTTGCCCTACCCTGAAGCAAGGGACTTCCTTGCCGAATACATCAAGCGCCATGGAGAGGCCCCAAGCACCCCTTGGCCTGTTTATGCCGCTGATGCCCTTAAGGTGATCACCGCAGCTATTGAGGCGACGGGTTCAACGGACTCGAGGGTCCTGACCAAATATCTGCGGGAAGGTTTGAAAGATCTGCCTGGAATTACCGGCCCCATTTCCTTTGAAGCCAGCGGGGACCGGGCCGGAGCGATTTATCGAGCGTACGTCGTCGACCATCAGGGTCAATTGGTACCCTACTAAATAGCAGTGATGGGAGGGGGGATAGAGCCCCCTTCCCTGTTGGTACGGGGGAGTGAAGGTTTTTTGGAGTTATTCTTAGAACAGTTGGTGAACGGCCTTACCGTAGGCTCCGTCTATTCCCTGGTGGCTTTGGGTTACACCATGGTGTATGGAGTCATGCGGCTGATTAACTTTGCCCACGGCGAGTTGTTCATGCTTGGCTCTTACTTCGGGTTTACCCTGCTGGTATCGACTAATATTGGGGCCTTAGGGGCGGGCTGGGGACTGATCGTCATCGTTCTCATGGCCGCAGGGGCGATGGCTTTGCTTGGCATCCTCGTCGAACGGGTGGCTTACGCCCCCTTGCGGGAGTCGGGCAGGCTTGCACCGGTTGTTTCCGCCCTTGGGGTTTCTATTTTTTTGCAGAACGCCGCCATGCTCATTTGGGGCTCCCGCTACCGGGCCTACCCCGTCTGGGCAGCATTGGACCGCCGCTGGCAAGTTGGCGGCGTGCACATCACCTTGATGCAGGTGATCATCTTAGGCGTTTCTATCGTTTTGATGCTCCTGCTTTATTTCATCATCCAGCGGACAACCCTAGGCGCGGCCATCAGAGCCACGGCCATCGATCAAGATACTGCGCGCCTGATGGGGATTGATGTTAATGCTATCATCCGCTTCATATTCATCATCGGTCCTGCCTTGGGCGCGGTGGCGGGGGTAATGGTGGGCCTTTACTATCGTCAGATCCATTTCACCATGGGGTGGACCTACTCCCTGAAGGCCTTCACTGCCGCTATTATGGGAGGGATCGGCAACATACCTGGGGCGATGGTTGGGGGGATGCTCCTGGGCATCCTGGAGATGCTGGGCGCAGGTTACATATCGGCTGCATGGAAGGACGTTTTTGTCTTTATCATCCTGATTGCCTTGCTAATACTCCGTCCTACCGGCCTGTTGGGGGAAAGGGTGGCTGAGAAGGTATGACGGCGGGAAAGGGGCGATTAGCGATGGAAGGGGTATCTGATGCCAAGGAATTCCCGCGGCGGGGGTTGATCTATGGGGCCTTATTGCTCGTTTTGCTGATATTTCCCTTCAAAGCAGGGCCCTATTGGACTGATGTCGCCACTTTTTTCGGCATCTACGTTCTCTTGGGGCTAAGCTTGAATATCATCGTCGGTGAGGTTGGCTTGTTCAACATGGGCCACGCGGCCTTCTACGCCTTGGGGGCCTATACCACGGCCATCCTCAATACTGTCTGTGGGATCCCCACCATTTGGCTGCTGCCGGTGAGCGGCATCGTAGCTGGCGGCTTCGGTTATATTCTCACCCGGCCCATCATTCATTTGCGGGGCGACTATCTTCTCATAGTCACCATCGGGTTGAACGAAATCTTACGCATTACCTTGATCAACGATCCCTGGGGCCTTACGGGGGGCCCAAACGGGGTCCTGGGCATTAAGCGGATGCGGCTGGGAAGCTTAGTCATCAGCCGTCCCATCCATTTTTATTTCTTCGTCCTCATCATCTCCATCCTGGCAATTTTTGTCCTGCTCCGCTTGCAGCGCTCCCGGATAGGCCGTGCTTGGAACTATATTCGGGAGGATGAAGTCGCTGCCGAGGCGATGGGAATTGATGTGCGCAGCATGAAGCTGCTGGCCTTCGTCCTGGGGGCGGGACTGGCGGGAATTGCCGGATCGATCTACGCCACCAAGATGATGATCATCTCCCCGGAAAGCTTTACTTTCTGGGAATCGGTCGTCTTGTTTACCATCGTGATCCTGGGGGGCATGGGGTCCATCCCCGGCGTCATCGTCGGCAGCGCCGTCATGATGATTCTGCCGGAGCTGCTTCGCAACTTCATGCAATACAGGATGCTCTTCTTCGGGGCGGCCATGGTTGTGATGATGGTCTTTCGACCCCAGGGGCTGTGGCCCAGCAAGCGCTGGCAGTTGGAGATGGGACGAGAAACGGAGGAGTAAAGGGCATTGGAACGACCTCTCTTACAAATAGTAGGCATTCGCAAGGCCTTTGGAGGGCTCCTTGCAGTAAATGATGTTGATTTTTGGGTCCCCGAGGGCCAAATAGCCAGTCTGATCGGTCCTAACGGTGCAGGCAAAACGACGGTCTTCAACCTCATCACTGGGATCGAATCGCCCGACGCGGGGAAGATCATGTTTGCCGGCCAGGACATCACCGGCTCTCCGCCCCATGTAATTACCCGGGCGGGGATTGCGCGGACCTTCCAGACCCTGAGGCTGTTTCCCAATTTGACCTGCCTTGAAAACGTCATGGCCGGGCAGCACGTCCGCACCAAGGCGGGGGTGTTCAGTTCTGTTTTTCATACCTCCCGGCAACAGGAAGAGGAATGGCAAATCTACGAGGCAGCTCGCTGCTGCCTTGATAAGGTGGGTCTTTGGCATCTTAGGGCGGAACTTGCGAAGAATCTATCCTATGGGGATCAACGTCTACTGGAGATTGCCCGAGCTTTAGCCACCGAACCCAGTCTCCTAATCCTAGATGAACCTGCAAGCGGTTTAAACAACGTGGAGACTGCCCGCCTGATGGGTCTCATCCGGCAGATTCGGGAGGAAGGGATTACCATTTTATTGATTGAACATGATATGGACGTTGTGATGGGGATTTCGGAATGGATCACGGTGCTGGACAATGGCCGGAAAATCGGCCAAGGCACCCCGGAGGACATTCAGCAAAACGAAGAAGTAATAGTCGCCTACCTAGGCAAGGAAGAGGAAGATTTCAGTTGGAACTCCTGCAATTAGAAGGAATATGTGTGTCCTACGGCCGGATTGAGGCCCTACGCCAAGTCTCCCTCCACGTCCATGAGGGAGAGATCGTAGCCCTTCTGGGAGCGAATGGTGCAGGGAAGACGACTACCCTGCGGGCCATTTCCGGTCTGATCAAACCCCAACAAGGTGATATTCTATTCGACGGCTCATCCCTTCTTGCCTCGCCGGCCCACCGCATCGTTGGACAAGGGATAGCCCAATGTCCCGAGGGACGCAGGGTGTTTCCCACCCTGACGGTGGAAGAAAACCTTCGGCTAGGCGCTTATCTTCACCGCAAAGACAAAGAATGGGTTCAAGAAGGTCAGGGAAAGGTCTGGGAACTGTTCCCCCGCCTTCATGAAAGACGCTTTCAGCTGGCAGGGACCCTGTCGGGAGGGGAGCAGCAGATGCTCGCCATTGCCCGGGCCCTCATGGCCAGACCGCGGCTTCTCCTCTTGGATGAGCCATCCCTGGGGCTGGCCCCCCTCCTCGTCCAGGAAATATTCCGCACCATCAGGGCCATTAATGCCCAGGGCGTGACTATTCTCCTCGTTGAGCAAAATGCCCGTCTTGCCCTCAAGATTGCCCATCGGGCCTATGTATTGGCCACAGGGCGGGTGGCCGTATCTGGGGATGCGGCTGACCTGGCAAATGATGAGAAGCTCCGTAAGGCGTATCTGGGCGCCGCCCCTGCCTGTTCCTGAGGACACCAGTTTCCGCGGGCCGACGGTCCGCGGTTTTTTTATTTAATGAAGTGTCACCATATTATTACATATCATGCAGGACAAGCAAGGTTTGAGTCGAATGACATACTAGTAGTATACCGGTGGTATGTCAAGGTTATAGAATTTAGGCTTAGGGGTGAGTTCTATCAAAACTTACAGGGGGAATACAAAGACATTGACGGAGCTCGCATACCAGTCAATCAAGAAGGACATACTGGCCTGGCATATCAAGCCCGGTGATTGCGTCTCGGAACAGCAGTTGGCAGATCAGTTGGGAATAAGTAGGACACCCGTGCGCGAGGCTCTGCAGACCCTTGCGAGAGATGGCCTGGTGACTATTGTCCCTCGAAAGGGAACCTTTGTCCGGGAGATTTCTGTTGAAGACATTGTGGAGATCTACAATCTACGAGAAGTAATTGAAGGTTTGGCAGCTAGATTGGCAGCACCGTTGACTGATCAGGACACACTAGCTAAGCTCGACGAAGCCTTTGTCAATATTGGTGAATTGGCAGCTGCAAACAATTGGCAGTTGCCAGATGATAAGCAGGAGGAATTGATCACCCTCGACTTCGCTTTACATGATGCGATTGTCCGGAGCTGCAGAAGTCCCAGGCTGGTCCAAATAAGTGAAACTTTAAATGATCAAGTGCAAAGAACCCGGGTACTATCCTCATATACCTTAGACAGGGTAGAGTACTCCATCGTTTCCCACCGAGAAATCATCGATGCTTTGCTCAAGAGAAATGGGGAGTTAGCTGAGCATTGTGTTAGAGAACACATCGCCAACTCCAGAGAAGCGGTGGTGGAATCCATCATCAAGTTTTCCTGGCGTTGATTTGGGGGTGGTCGAAGGAAAATTTGACCCGTAGTGGATGTAAAATAAACTACTTGGGAGGGAGACTAAACATGAAACAACGATGGACGTTATGGCTAGCTATGCTCCTGTTGGTGTTCGTTAGTGTAGGAACGGTATTTGCGGAACCTTTGGTCTTGAAATTGGGTCACACCATGCCACCCACCCATCCTGCCAACGAGGCGGCCCTGGAAATTGCGAAGGAAGTTGAGGCTAGGACAAACGGTGCCATTCAGATTCAGGTCTATCCTGCAGCCCAGTTAGGTGGGGCCAAGGATCTCATCGAGGCTACTATTCGTGGAACCCAGCATATGGCCTTCGATGGTCCGGGGGTTGTTAGTCAGTTCTTCCCTAAGGTTTCAGTGCTTGATATGCCCTTCTTGTTCGATAGTTACGACCAGTTCCTCAAAGTCCATAATAGCTCCTATGGCGAAGAGCTGCGCCAGGAGCTTCTAGAAAAACGGAACCTTCGTATTCTGGATGTCTGCTATTACGGATCCCGTCAGCTGACGACAAGCAAGAAGCCTGTTCGCACCATGGACGATCTTAAGGGACTGAAGTTGCGAGTACCCGAGGTACAGGAGTCTCTCGAAAGTTTTCGCGCCCTCGGCGCTGCTCCGACTCCCGTTTCTTTCGGAGAGGTATATTTTGCCCTGCAAACCGGGGTTGTGGATGGCCAGGAAAACCCATTGACCACCATCTACACCTATAAATTCTATGAGGTCCAAAAGTACCTCACTTTGTCCAATCATCAAATCGCCACCCTGTTTCTGATGATTAATGATAAGGTGTGGCAGAGTCTTACCCCCGATCAACAGCAGATCATTATAGAAGCTTCAGCCAAAGCCCTTGAACGCTATGATGTGAAGATCTTTGAGGACGAGGAGAGATTGGTTAACGTCCTAAAAGGAGAAGGTCTAGAGGTGATCGAGCTCGATCCGGAGGTTCGGAACCAGTTTAAGGAAGCGGTTCGTTCAATTTACAGCAAGTTCGATCGGAAGTGGGGGGCGGATACGGTCCAAAAGATCGAAGCCGTGCTCGCGCAATAGCGACAAAACAACTCCAGATCCCTGCGGCCTTTGCCGCGGGGATCTGGATATGAAGGGTAGAGGAGGTGGATAATGCTTGAAGGAGTTCATCTACAAGTTGCAGCTTTGTATTTGTATTCCCCTGATGGTGCTTATGTGCATAGTCACCTTTCTGCAAGTGGTCAGCAGGTATGTCTTCAACCATTCACTTTATTGGTCGGAGGAATTGGCCCGGTATCTCTTTATTTGGCTAACCTTTGTTGGGGCGGGGATCGCCGTGCACCGTCAAAGTGAAATGGGAATTGAGTTCTTCACAGACTTGATGTCCAGGGGAAGAAGACTTGCTGTCGAGATCGGAACAACACTACTTGTGATGGCTTTTCTCGCAATTGCCATCGTTGAGGGAGCCGTACTAGCCCTTGAAAGCTGGGAGACCCCAAGCGTTGCCCTTGGACTTCCTTGGACGTTTATCTACCTAGCGGTGCCCATCGGCTTTATGTTGATCGTGCTTCAAAAAGCCGACCAACTCAAAACAATGATTCGGGAACTCAGAACCGAAAACGCTGGATCCCATCCAATGCGAAGGGAATGTGGGTCATGATTGGGTTAGTCCTGTTTTGGATGCTGTTAGTTGTTCTTAATGTTCCCTTAGCCTTCTCCTTGGCCATAGCATCTACCGCTTTTCTCTTGTTACAAGGCCAAGACTTGTACATCATTGTGCAGCGCATGGTAGCAGGTCCGGACTCGTTCCCCCTCTTAGCGGTTCCCTTTTTCATCTTAGCGGGCAACCTCATGAACAGCACCGGGATCACTAAGCGGCTTTTCAATTTTGCCCGGGTGCTTGTAGGCCACATCCCCGGTGGACTTGGGCATGTAAATGTGGTGGCAAGCATAATCTTCGCCGGGATGTCCGGGTCGGCCGTTGCGGACGCGGCTGGCTTGGGCGTGATGGAAATTGAGGCTATGGTTGAGGAAGGATACGATCCGGATTTCAGTGCAGCCGTTACCGCGGCATCGGCGACGATAGGACCTATCATTCCCCCCAGCATTCCCATGGTCCTCTTTGGGGTTCTTTCAGGGACGTCTGTGGGAAGTCTTTTCCTCGGCGGCTTTATTCCGGGTCTGCTAATGGGTGTGGGATTAATGATTGGAACATACATCATCGGTGTACGGCGGGGGTACAAGGTTGACCGGAAGCCTTCGGCCCAGGAGGTTTGGGTGACTTTTAGAGAAGCATTTCTGGCCTTGTTGACCCCAGTCATCATCATGGGTGGGATTATTACTGGGATCTTTACCCCGACGGAAGCAGCCATTATCACCGTGATGTATGCTCTCCTCATTTCCTTGGTTGTTTACCGGAGCGTCGGGAAAAGGCAACTGTTTGACGTTATTGTCGATAGTATTGAGTTCACCGCGAATATCATGATCATTGTAGCTGCGGCTAACTTGTTTGGCTGGATCATCACCCGGGAGAATGTTCCCCAAATGTTTACGGAACTTCTCCTTTCTTTTTCGACCAATCCCACCATTGTCATGGTACTGATTGCCGCTCTTGTGCTGGTCCTGGGATGTGTTATGGAAGGCACTTCCATGATGCTCATACTCGTGCCGATTCTAATGCCGACAATCGTCAAAGTTGGTATTAGCCCAGTCCACCTCGGTGTGGTTTTCGTCTTGTGTCAGATGATTGGCTTGATCACGCCTCCCTTTGCGGTGAACTTGTGCATAGTGAGCGAGATCGCTGATATTAGCTTCGAAGAGGCCGCTAAGGCCACTTTGCCCTTCTTGGCCATTCTAGTGATAGTTGCATTAGCAGTAACCTTGTTCCCCCAAATTGTTCTGTTTCTACCTGAACTGGTTTACTAAAAGGTTGTGGAGGTAGTAGGCTATGGAATACAAACCTGGCATTGAGACCGTACTAGAACGCTATAGGGCCTTTTGGCGAAAGGATGTCTATGATCGTCCCCCCATTCGGATACGTTTCCCCGTGCCCGGAGAAGGGGAGGAAGAGTGGACTAGGGCATGCCAGAACCCTGTGAGCTATTATGCGTATTGGGACAATATCATGAGTTGCCGGACAGCGCTAGCCGATGATGATGTCCCAACGGCCACATTGGATCTGGGCCCAGCGTTCATGGCGGGGGTCATGGGGTGTGATGTACGTTTTGGCTATGGTTCCAGCTGGAGTGAACATCCCCTTGAGGACTGGTCCGACCTGGCGAAGCTGCGGGAGCACCCTATTGATGACCGAAACCCGTGGATAGTCCGCTTGAAAGAAATGATTGCTTATTTCACGGAACAGGGTGAAGGCAAGCTTGCAGTTGGGCTGGCCAACATGATGGGGCCTGGCGATATTATGGCTGCCTTGCGTGGGCCAACCCAGCTTTGTATTGATTTCTATACTTATCCCGAAGAGGTAAAGCAGCTGGCCCAGATTTGTACGGATGCGTGGATTAAGGTAGCCAAACTTCAATTCGATCTCATTGAACCCTTAGAAGGCGGATATTGCGACAACTATGACATCTGGACTCCGGGGCGTAGCTGTTACTTTGCCGACGACATCAGTGCCCTCTTATCCCCGGAGACTTATCGGGAGCATCTGTTTGCCTTCGATTGTCAGGTTGCGGCCAGCCTTGATAACCCTTGGATGCATGTACATTCAGGAGGGGTAAGGTTAGCTCCGGAGCTAATCAAGATTCCTGGCCTGATGGGAATTCAGGTAGTCAACGATTATCCGGCAGGACCATCCCTTCAAGAAATTGTTCCTCTACTAAAGATGATCCAAAAGGATCATTGCCTGCTTCTGAGAAAGTACCCTATGGAAGAACTACGACACATCCTGCCCCAGCTCTCCCCAGAAGGATTGTATATTGATACCCAGTGCGCTTCATTGGAGGAGGCCCAAGAAATCTTGGGTTGGTGGGAGACGCAGGCGATCTGGTAGACAATGACGGAGGGCCCGGATATAACCGGGCCCTCCGTTGTGCACATGCCATTTGTTGCCGCTCCCTGAATGGGGGGATTCTGCTTCTCAAGACAGAGAGACAACCTTCGAGATCAATTCGGCAAACCCTGGTCAATGCGGGCTGGCGAGGTGATGTTCCTGAAGATTAAGAAAGGGGAGACGCCATGCTTCGTGCGGCATCTCCCCGATGAGGTGCAGAGCCTATCCCCCGAGATAGTTCTTCTTCACTTCCTCATCGTTTTTCAACACGTTTGCCGTACCCGAGAGGGTGATTTCCCCGTTGACGAGGACGTAACCCTTCTCGGAGATCCGAAGGGCCATGCGGGCATTCTGTTCCGCCAAGAGGACGGTGATTCCCTCCTGCTGGTTGATCTGCTGGATGGCCTCGAACACTCTGTCAACGAGCAATGGAGCAAGACCCAAGGAAGGCTCATCCAAAAGGAGCAGACGAGGCTTGGCCATGAGGGCCCGGGCAATGGCAAGCATCTGCTGCTGTCCGCCGCTGAGGGTGCCGCCGGCCTGGTTCATTCGCTCCTTGAGGATGGGGAAAAGAGCAAAGGCCTTATCCAAGTTCTCGGCCATTTCGGCTTTAGTGTAGCCTTGGGGATAAGCGCCCATCTCCAGATTCTCCAGGACGGTCATCTCCGGAAATATCTTGCGTCCCTCGGGTACGCAGGAGATTCCCTGCCTGACTATCTGGGCGGGGGACAGATCGTTAAGGACTTGTCCCATGAATTCAATGGTGCCCCTTTGAGCAGACGCCAGTTTCGTTATGGCCCGCATCATCGTCGTCTTCCCTGCGCCGTTGGCACCGAGCAGACACACAATTTCATTTTCCTGAACTTCCAATGATACCCCTTTCAAGGCACGGATGTTCCCGTAAGAGACGTCAATATCCTGAACTACCAGCACGACGAAGACATCCCCTCTCTAGCAGGCATAGGTATCACTCAACGGACTCCTCAAGATCCGATGCGTACTCTCTGCCCAAGTAAGCTTCAATGACCTCAGTGTTATCCTTGATCTTCTCAGGTGGACCTTCAGCGATTTTCTCCCCGTAATTAAGGACGGTAATCTTCTCGGCAACGCTCATGACGAGCATCATCCGGTGTTCAACGAGGCAGATAGTGATTCCCCGATTCTG
>JAAZLZ010000120.1 GCA_012799075.1 Bacillota bacterium | reverse complement strand
GCGCCCTGAACGCAGCGCGTCTGCCGGTTCCACCACTTCGGCACATCAACTTTACATTGGTCATTTTAGCATAGAAGCCTCTTTGATGCAAGGGGGAGCCCCGACATAAAAGACATTTTCATGGGAGAAAGACAAGGCCGCAAGCCAAAGAGGGCCTTTTCCCCACCGAGGATCAGTCTTTGCATCCAGGGGCTCCCTCTCCGAGCTAGCCCACCAAGCCCGGTATGAGGGTGGATATCCAGGGCACATACGTGACTATCCCCAGAACCAGTACCAGGGCGGCAAAGTACGGGCGCAGCTCCCTTAGAACATCAACCATGGGTACTTTGGCAATGTCGCTGACAAGATACAAGGAGAGACCCATGGGGGGCGTTAAAAGGCCAATCATCAGATTGAAAATGATCACAATCCCCAGATGGACCGGATCAACCCCGGCCCGATGGATGGCCGGGACAATCATCGGGATGACCAGAATGGTGGCGGTGGTGCTGTCTAGAATCATCCCGACGACGAATAGCAGCAGATTGACGACGAGCAGCAAGACGACTTTGTTGTCGGTAAAGCCCGCAAGCAAATCCTGACATACTGCCGGAACCTTATCCACCGATAGTATCCACTGAAGCAAAGAGGCTGAGGCAATAATGATCATGATGGCCGCGGTTGACTTGATGGCGCCGAAAGCAGAGCTGATGATGTGGTACAGATCAAAATCCCTGTACACAAACAGGCTCACCAGGATGACGTAGACCACCACGATGCTGGCCGCTTCCGTAGGGGTGAAATAGCCCGACAGCATGCCGAAAATGAGGAAAGCCGGGGCTAGTAGGGACGGCAGCGCCTGGAGAAAGGATTCTCGCAGCACGGCCAGCTTCGGCCAGCTTTCCGCCCGGGGGTACTTGCGAACAGTCGAGAGGATAGCCGTTATGATCATCAACACGATGACGGTGAGAATGGCCGGGAGAATCCCGGCGAGGAGCAGCTTGATCACAGAGGTGCCGGTCACCGCGCCGTAAATGACCAGGGGGATGCTGGGGGGAAAGATGGGGCCGACCGTCGCGGAAGCCACTGTCACCGCGGCAGCAAAGGCCTTGGTAAACCCCTTTTCCTCCATGGCCTTGATCTCGATGGAGCCAAGGCCCCCCACATCAGCCAAGGCGGCGCCGGACATCCCGGAGAAAATCAGGCTGGCAAAGATGTTCACCTGGGCCAACCCGCCGTGCATCCGGCCGACCAAGTCATCGGCGAACTTGAAAATCCGGTTGGTATGTCCAGAGGTATTCATCAAATTCCCGGCAAAAATAAACACGGGCACAGCTACCAAAGGAAAAGAATTAAGTGCGTAATGAAACCGCTGGGCGATCATGGTTATCGGAAGACCGTTGACAAGAAAGTAAATGATGCTGGGTATGGTGATGGCCAGTACTACCGGCAGACCCAAGACAAACAGGATGACAAACCCAGCGATGACGGCATAGGCCATTGCGCCCCCTCCTTACAAGCCAATGCTGCGGTCTTTGCCCGCAATCATCTGCACGGTCTCGATGAAGTACTCCAGCGACAACAAGGCAAAGCCGACGATGGTCGGCAGGAAAAAGACCGGTATGGGCATCCCCAAGGGAGTGACATTGCGGAAATTCTTGATGGTGCTGATAACCGCGGAGTAGGATACAATAGCAAAGCAAAGTGCACCGGCCAGCCGGGTGCCAAACTCAATGACGAACTGTACTTTCTCAGGGAGCATCTTCTGCAGCTCGGCCATGCGGATATGTTCGCCGTCCCGGGTAGCATATGAAGCAGAGATAAAGACAACCACGATCAGGAAATACTGGGCCCATTCGATGGCGCCGATGAGGGGAATATCGAAGAAGGAGCGAAGTACAACCTGTACGACCACGACGATGTCCATCAGAAACAAGATGGCCGACCCGAGATACTTATCCAGGTTTCGAATGAACCGAAAAAACCCCAAGGCCTAGCCTCCTTTCTCCGAAAAGGCGTTGACAGGTTGGCCTGTCAACGCCTCCGTCAAGCAAGATTCATCACAGTTTCTGCAGCTCATCCACATACCCGGCCCACTCCGGGAAGTCTTCTCTGACCTGTTTTAGCACGGCTTCCTTGAATGCCTCGTTGTTGAGACCGTCCTGTTCGCCGATGATGGTGACGCCCTTCTCCTTAAACAGCCTCATGTACTCCCCGTCCTGCTCCTCCGACCACGCCAGGGTGTAATCACTGGTCTCCTTGATTGCCTGGCTGACGAGAGCCCGGTCTCCTTCGGGAATCTTGTTCCATGCCGCTTCGTTGACGAAGACGGGCAGCAAGTCCATCATATGACCCGTTAGCATAATATGAGACTGGGTCTCATAAAGTTTGGCCGCCCACATGGTCCCCAAGGGGTTTTCCTGGCCGACGATGAGCCCGGTGATCAATGCGGTGGGCACCTCGGAAATCGCAACGGGAATGGGAATTGCGCCCATGCCTTTAAGAAGCGTTGTCCACATGGGCAAAGGAACGCCTCTGATTTTCTTGCCCTTAAGATCATCGGGACTGTAAACGGGGAAATTCGCGGATAGGTGCCTGAATCCCCGGGTGTAGCAGCCGATGACCCTCATGCTGGCCTGCCGAGCCATTTCTTCGTTCAGCTTCGCCATCAGGGGCGAGGCCTCCGGGTTGGTTGCCTTCAGTCCATGGACCGCGTCCCGGAAAAGGTAGGGCAATCCAAACAAAGGCATATCTTTATGGACCTGTCCCAAGGACGCGAAGACATGGTGACCCATGTCAACACTGCCAAACTGCACACCGTCAATGAGTTCTGCCACTTGACCAAGCTGGGCGTTAGGGTAGATTTCGATGATCACCCGTCCTTCCGTCAGCTCCTTGGTCCGTTCGGCAAACCGCTCGGCAAACAAGTTCTGGGGGTCTTCGATCCTTTCCACGTGGCCGTATTTGAGCTTAATGACATTCCCCGCACTTAGTCCGCTGCCCGCAGCCAGGGCAGCAATCAGTCCAGCCGCTAAAACCACCACTAAGAACCGTTTCATGACTATCCCCCTTTTTTGTTAGTCAGATGTGCGCTGCGCCGGAAAACCGACCATCCCCCCCATCCCAGGAATCTCAGCGGGAAGCTATCGGAAATCCACGCCCTCGCTGCGATCCGTTGCCGGGGGAGGGTCGATGGACAAGGCTGTGATTTCATCGCGCCATTCGGGCGTCATGTCAACGTTGAGGGCATCCAAGGAGGCTTCCAGCTGCTCGAGGCTCCGGGCTCCCACCAAGGGTGCTGTCACGTCGGGGTGGGACATGACCCAGGCCACGGCCAAAGTGGCCGGATGGATGCCCTTGGCATCGGCGTAATCCACGAACTGCGCGGCAATTTCGTAGTAGGTCTCGGACCTGTACCGGGCCCGGTATCTTGGGTCATCGACAAGGCGTCCCCTGGTTCCTGCTTGGAGGTACTTGCCTGTCAACAGACCACCCCCAAGGGGACTGTAGGGGATAACGCCGAGGTTCTCGGACCTGGCCAGGGGCAGGATTTCAACTTCCACCTGACGCTTGACTAGACTGTACATCGGTTGAATGCATCTAAACGAAGCAAGTCCCTCCCTGGCGGAAATTCCAAGGGCCTTGGCGATCTGCCAGGCAGCCCAGTTGCTGACCGCGGGATAAAGAATCTTGCCCTGACGCTGCAAGTCATCGAAGGCCCGCAGTACATCTTCCATGTCGGCATCTGGATCAAAGTTATGTACAAAGTAGAAATCAATCCAGTCGGTCCCAAGCCTGCGCAGGCTGGCTTCGACCTCCCTCATAATATT
>JAAZLZ010000119.1 GCA_012799075.1 Bacillota bacterium | reverse complement strand
CATCCAATGTCAAGATCACATTCCCCCGGGCCTGGGCCAGCCCGGCATTCAGGGCCCCTCCCTTCCCCACATTCCGCCCCAGACGAAGGACCTTGGCCCCTGCCTTTTCGGCCAGGTCCCCTGTTTCATCTAGTGAGCCGTCATCGATTACAATCACCTCATCGACCTGGGGGATGGCCAAAGCTGCCGACACCGATGCCCCAACTCTGCTTGCTTCATTGAAAGCTGGCATGAGCACAGAAACCAATCCCTAATCCGCCTCCATCCCCGATGCCGCCTCTAAGTCATCCACAACCCCTTCCGACAACAGGAACACCAGGCCGATAAGGCCTGCCGGGGTATCAATGTTGTCCACCGTTGGAATACTCATCTTCTGATAATCTTCCGCGTAAGAAACGGGAACACCAAAAGGCTCGGCGCCAATCACCGGCATCTTCTGCCGAACCAAGCCTTCTATAAGGGGCAGATCGATCTCTCTAAATGCCGCCGCCCCCTCCAAGGCCCCACCTATTAAGATTACCCCGTCAATGGGTCCGTCATCAGTCCCCAATTGAAGCATTTGGCCAGCCGCTTCTTTCAGAGCTTTCGGGTCTTTAAGGGCGGAAACCAGTCCGGCGATGGTTTCTGCCCCGATCCCTTTGGGAAGGTGGATCACCCCAGCAATTCTGGCCCCCGCATTGACTAGGGCGGACGATACCTCGGTGATGCAGTCTTTCTCCACCGCAGTTCCAGTCACAAAAAGTAGTATGTGTCTCCCTGACAACCGCTCCTTGATGAGCAGGGGCTGGATGGACCGGACCAGATTTCGATCTCGCTCGAGTTCCTGGGCCAGCCTGGCTAGATTAAGCTCAAGTTGCTCCCGCTCGTCCTTTAGCCTGGCAAAACGGACCTCCAACTCGTCCACAAGCTGTTGCTGCTGCTGTTCCAACAGACCTTCCTTGCCAAAAAGGCTGTAACCGGTCAGGATCCCTATGCCTAAGGCCAAAAAAACCGCCACCAATGAGCACAAATGATATCGCAGGTCAATCAGCAAAAATCCCCCTCCCCCTATCGGGCAAGCATTACCCTCAGCACTAAGAGCAGGAAGCGACCAGCTTGGCGAAGGGAGTCCGATACTAATAAGAGTATCATCACGGGGACGCAGGCTGCCAAGCCCAACGAAAAGACATATCCGATCCGGGGGCGTCCCCTGTAAAGCTTGCTGACTCCTTTGGCGTCCACCAGAATCTCTCCCACCTTCAGTCGCACCAGGAGAGTGCTGGCCATCCCCCGCCGCCCTTTCTCTAGGAAGTCAATCATATTCGAATGGCTCCCCACAGCTACAATCAAAGCAGCACCCTTTTCGTAAGCCAGCAGCATCGCCACATCCTCGCTAGTGCCGGGAAGGGGCAGCACATGGGCCTTAAGTCCTTGTTCCTGTATTCGTCGAAGCCCGGGGGCCCGACCATCAGGATAGGCATGCACCACCAGCTCCCCTCCTTTTGTTAGGGTGGTGTCGCTGACGCTGTCCATGTCCCCAACAATCAAATGGGGTCGATAGCCTAGTTCCACCAGGATGTCGGAGCCGCCGTCAACGCCGATAAGGACCGGCTCAACCTCATCGATATAGGAACGAATAGCCATCAGGTCCTCTTTTACTTTAGCCCCCCTGACGACAACAAGGGCGTGTCTTCCCTGCATAGATGTTTTGATGGGCGGCAGGGGAATCCGGCCTAAAATCGCATCTTTTTCCTTCCAAGCATAGACAAGGGTGTTCGCGGTGAATCGCCGGAGCTCTTCCTGCAGGTTCTTTCTGCCTAGGGCCATCCTTTCAGCCACCATATCCAGGGATAGCATCTGCCCAAGACCGACCATCCGGCCCCTCACCCACAACCTGTTATCACGAATTTCTACGCTATCACCATCGTTGATGGCCTCGAGGGCCAAAGTCCCCACCTTATCCAGGACCGGGATGCCCGCCCGTAAAAGATGCAGAGGGCCAGGGTTGGGGTAGCGGCCAGTGATTGACTCATCGCCATTTACAACCGCTCGGGCTCCACAGCGGATCAAGCTTTCCGCAGCCACTCCATCGATATCCCGATGGGCGATCACCGCGATTTCCCCCGGCTGTAGACGTTTAACCAGGCCTTTGGTCCTTTTGTCTACCCTGGCAATACCCCGAATGGCCACGGAAGCACCTCCATAACGCGCTAAAGGGGCCGCGCCGGCCCCTTCTAGCGATAGTATGCCGCGATGCTTTGACCTTCATTCGGCAACTTTAATTCCCAGGCGAATCCTGTCGGCCAACGTGGCAATAAAGGAAGAATTAGTCGGTTTGCCCTTTTGGGAGTCAACAGTATATGCAAAGACTTCGTTGAGAAACTCAATGTTTCCCCGTATGTATGCTGTCTCGATCGCGTGGCGAAT
>JAAZLZ010000118.1 GCA_012799075.1 Bacillota bacterium | reverse complement strand
TCAAGCCAGCGGGAGTACCTGCTCGAGATCTACAGGAAGAGGTCCTGGCCGTCGAAGAACTCGAAGCCCTTCGTCTAAAGGATGTAGAGGGCCTTGAGCAGGAAGACTGTGCAAAGCGCATGCACGTCTCCCGACCGACTTTCCAAAGGGTTCTTACCTCAGCTAGAGAAAAGGTCTCCCGGGCCCTTGTCGAAGGCAAAATGATCCGGGTCGAGGGCGGACACTACCGGGTGGCCATGAGACAGTTTCAGTGTGGAGTTTGCCAAGGTCAATTCGAAGTACCCTATGGAGCCGGGCGAGGGCCTGACATCAACTGCCCCCAGTGCGGGGGAAGGGCTTATCGAGTCGGGGGTGGACGGGGACACCGGCATGGACAACAATAGAGCCTGGTCCCTTTCCAGGTTGCAATAACCTGGACTTTTTTTGATCTGATTGTTGACATATGTTCATAACCCGAGTATACTAGAAATGGGCTTAAGACCATAAATGTCAAAGCCCAAGGATACTATGGCAAAGGCAGGTGACCTACATGCCGCGAGGAGACGGAACTGGGCCGATGGGTTTAGGACCAATGTCAGGACGGGGCATGGGCTACTGCGCAGGATATCCTGCGCCCGGCTACATGAATCCCTGGTGCCAATCCCGATTCGGGAGGGGCAGATGGCGGGTTCCATACGTGGCCGCTCCACATTATGCACCGCAACCAGTGCCAAGTGCTCAAGTAGTCCAGACGCAAGCCCAAGAGGCAGCCTTTCTGAGGGAGCAGACCCAGTACCTTACTGAGCAGCTAAGATTCCTTGAAGCTCGGCTGCAGGAAATCGAAGGCAAACAAGAAGGCAAGGAGTAGTTGCTGAACAACGTGGCGGGGCCATCCTGAATTGGACGGCCCCGCTTCTTTGCTGATCGTTCCTCTACTGCAGGACTCTCGCCCTTACTTGCAGAATTTATGCATATACATCAAATCGATAATCGCCTTTGTTTTATCGGCACTATTCTCGTGGAGGGAGATGTCTCTGTGGAAAAGAAAAAATGGATCACCGTGTTGGAGGCTCCCGAGTATCGGAAAATAGGCGGTTTGGTCAAGCGTTTGGTCCATCCCATGACCACAGGTTCGAAGAACCTGGGGGTATCCATCTGCATCCTTAATCCAGGGGAAGAGATCATTGTTCACCAGCACGACTTTGAAGAAGCTTATTTCGTCATGGAAGGCGAGGGCGTCATGACCCTGGAGGATGAGGAAATCCAATTAGAAGAGTTCCTTTCGGTTTATATCCCTGCTAATGCCCGGCATGGGCAGAAAAACACCGGCAATCGACCTCTGCTTATCCTCTGCTCCCTTGCTCCACCCCCGGAAGTGTGGTAGCAGCCCTGGGCCGTCCTAGAGGACGGCCCTTTCCCTTTGCAGGAATTCCCCTATTCGTGGACGAAAAGAGCCTGCGAAAAGCACCTATGGGGGGATCGCACGTTGCTTGTCCTTGTTTTGAACTCAGGTGGTTCATCGATTAAGTACACTCTTTACGATATGCCGGAAGAAACAGCCGTTGCCCAAGGAAGCGTGGACGGCCTTGGACTTGACCATTGCACCTTCACCCATATCAACCCCCAGGGCAAATTCCAAGAGAAGATGCCCATCGAAACCCACCTTGAGGGTCTAAGGATCATTCTTGCACGGCTTCAGGAAGAGCTGGACAGAACAGGCCAGCCCCTGTCAATTGCGGCCCACAAGCTCATTCACGGGGGACCGCGTCTAGGGCCGGTGGAGTTTCTAACGGAAAAGGCCATTGACGAGATTGCCGCCATGGCTACTGTGGCCTCAGTCCACAATCCCCCCGCTTTACAGGGAATCAAGGCCCTTGGCGAGCTAGCCCCCGATGTCTGCCAAATCGGAGTCTTTGAGACAGGCTTTCACGCAACCATTCCCGATTATGCCGCGGTTTACGGGCTGCCTTGGGCTTTGGCGGAAAAATATGGGTTGAGGAAATATGGGTTTCACGGAGCATCCCACCGGTTCATCGCCCAACGGGTCGGTGAATTCCTAGGAGCACCCAACATGAAGCTCATTTCGTGCCATCTTGGCAGCGGCACTAGCGTAGCTGCCATCAAAAACGGCATTGCCATCGACATCAGCAGCGGCTACACTCCCCAGTCAGGCACCATGATGTCCACCCGACCGGGGGATTTTGACCCTGAGGTATTATACTTCCTCCTGGCAAACAACATCTGCACTCTGGAAGAAACTAGACAGATGATGAACAAAGAATCCGGCCTGGCAGGCATTTCCGGCATTAAGGGGGGCGATCTGCGCGACATCGAAGAGGCTGCCGGCAAGGGAGACAAACGAGCCCGTTTGGCCCTTGACGCCTTTTGCTACAGCATCAAGAAGTACATTGGGGCCTTCATGATCCCCCTAGAGGGTCTTGATGTCCTGGTCTTCACTGGAGGAATCGGGGAAAACAGCCCCTTGGTCCGAGAGGCCGTTTGTCAGGGCCTTGACTGGCTGGGAGTTGAGTTGGATCCCGGCAAGAACCGTGGATGCAGGGGTGATGCCTTGATTAGCACCCCGGCCTCACAAGTCCGGGTTGCAGTCCTCAGGACCAACGAGGAAATCATCGTTGGTCGTCAGGCCTGGGAATACTGGCAGGCTCACCGTTGACATCCCCCAAGGGCAGGTCTATAGTATAGTTAAGCATTTGCTTAACTGTTTCCCATAGGGGGGAGTTGTTATGTCCGAGAAGGCCCGGCAGGACCTGTGTGATACCTATTGTCCCCATCAAGATAAGGTGGCCCGCTACCAGGACCGGGTGTTGGAGGTTGCAGGACTATCAGAGCTTTTTAAGGTCCTCGGCGATGAAACCAGGACTAAGATCTTGTATCTCTTGGCCGAAGAGGAGTTTTGCGTCTGTGACTTGGCTACCATCCTCGACATGAGTCTACCAGCCATATCCCACCATCTTCGCCTCCTCCGCACCATGCGGCTGGTCAAGCATCGCCGTGAAGGACGAATGGTCTTTTATTCCCTAGCCGATTCCCATATCCTTGAGCTGATTCGCCAGGCGCAAGAGCACTTCGAAGAGGAACGATAGAAAGGCTGCGGGGGTTCAACCCTTGCAGCCTTGTTGGATCATTTCATCAGAAGCCCTGGCAAGAACATGGAAATGGCCGGCACATAGGTGACCAAAAGCAAGACGCCAACCATTGGCAGCAATAGAAGAACCAGGGGCCTAATAATGGAAGTCATCGGCACCCTCGCGATGGCGCAACCAACGAATAGCACAGCTCCCACAGGAGGTGTGCAAAGTCCAATGCATAGGTTGATCAGCATGATGATGCCAAAATGAATCGGGCTAAGGCCGATGCTGGTGGCAATGGGCAGCAAAATCGGTGTGAAGATTAGCATGGCTGGGGTCAAATCCATGAAAAGGCCAACAAACAGCAGAAGAATATTGATCAAAAGGAGCAGAATGTACGGGTTGTCGGTGATGCCCAGGATGGCTGAGGCAATGCGGGTTGGAATTCCCTCAAAGGCCATCACCCAGGCAAAGGCCGTGGATGCGCCCAGTAAAAGCATGACAATGGCCGTTGTACAAGTGCATTGATAGAAAATGTCAGCCAGTTCCCGAAAACCCACCTCCCGATAGACAAACACAGCTAACACGATGGAATAGGCTGCCGCCACCACCGCCGCTTCGGTTGCGGTAAACATCCCGCCGATGATGCCCCCAAGGATAATGATCACTGTCAGAAGGGCCGGGAAGGCTTCCTTGATGATTTCCCAGGCCTTGGAAGAGGAAATCGGGTCTTCCTTGGGATAATCCCGCCGGACGGAGATGATGTAGCTGACAATCATTAGCGAGATGCCCACCAGGATGCCTGGGATCACTCCTGCCAAGAACAAGGACCCAATGGAAATGCCCCCGGCAACCATCGAGTACACAATCATCGAGTTGCTTGGGGGAATAATCAGGCCAATGGTCGATGAGGTGACGGTGACAGCCACGGTGAAATCTTCATCATAGCCTTTTTCCTTCATGATGGGAATCAGCAGGGATCCTATCGATGACGTGTCCGCTACCGCCGAGCCGGATATCCCGGCAAAAAACATGCTGGCCACGATATTAACCATGGCCAGACCGCCCCTCATCCGGCCGACAATCACATTGGACAGGGAGACCAGTCTTTTTGCCGTCGTCCCTGTCCCCAAAACAAGTCCCGTCAAGATAAAAAAGGGTATCGCCAGCAACGGGAAAGAATCGATGCCGTTGAAGATCCTTTGGGTCACTACCACCAGGGGGAAGTCCAACAGATAGACAGCCAGACTCGCTGACAAGGCCAGCGAAACGGAAATGGGAACGCTCAAGAACATGAATACCAAGAAGCTGAAGATCATCGCGAAACTTGCCATGGCTACTCTCCTCGCACAAACAGCTGAAGGTCAGCAAACAGACGCTCTAAGACGATAAGGAGGGTGAGCCAGCCGCTGACCGGCAGAGCAGAATAAATCATCCCGATGGGAAGCCAGGGAACGGCCCAAGAGTACTGGGCCATGTTCTGCTCCACAAGCATCCGGCCGTACTTAATCAAGGTCCAGGCGAAAGTCATTATCATCAGATCGACAAACAGGTTAATCACATGGTTGGCCCTTGCACCCAAGTAGTAGTTCGCCAATTGAACAGCAATGTGCTCCCTTTTCCTGAAGGCCATGGAGGCCCCCAACAGACTCAGCCAAACCAAAAGATACCGGGAAAGCTCCTCGGACCAAGAAACGGAAAAGCTGAGTACGTAGCGGGTGAACACTTGGGAGAACAGAATTGCTCCCAAGACGGCAAGAATCATGACGACAACGGCCTTAAGCAACCGTTCAAGCATATCAATCAAGCGAGTGTAACTCGTTCCGATCGTCTCCACCATGCCCCTAGGTCTATCTGCGGGCTGCAAGTAGACACCCCCTCAAAGGCCCGGGGGGAAACCCGGGCCCGGTCATTAATCAGCAACAGCCTGGATCGCTTCGACTAAACCGCCGAATTGGGAAGCAAACTTATCGTACACTGGTCGTACAGCCTCAATGAACGGTCCCTTGTCCGGGCTATTGATGTTAACTCCCGCTTGTCGGATGGTCTCAAGGGCAGCTTCATCGTCCTTGTTCCACGTTTCGATTTGAAAGCTCTCCATTTCAGCGGCTGCTTCCAAAATGAGCTGCTGCAGTTCAGGCGACAGGGAGTCAAACAGCTTGGCGTTAATGACGGCCGCATCAGGAATGCTGATATGCTCTGTGAGGGAAAAGTACTTGGTCACCTCATAGTGCTTCATGTTGAGCACGCTGGGGGGATTGTTCTCCGCCCCATCGATGACCCCCGACTGAAGCGCACTGTATACCTCACTGAAGGAAACGCTGACCGGAGAAGCCCCCATGGCCCACATGGTCTCGAGCATAACAGGCGTCCCCATTACCCGCACCTTCAGCCCCTGCAGGTCCTTGGGACTGTTGATGGGGCGGTCTTTCACATAAAAGCTGCGAGACCCGGCATCATAGTAGGCAAGGCCCCGGATGTTGTGCGGAGGCAACTTCGCGAAAAGGTTCTGACCGATTTCGCCCCGCAGCACATTCCAATAATGATTGGTATTGCGAAACAAGAAGGGCATTGCATAGACATCGAACTCAGGAACATAGCTGGCCAGGTGCGCGGTGGATACGTGGACTATGTCGAGGGTGCCCATCCGCATTTGCTCTAGGATCTCCTTGTGGCCCCCCAGCTGGCCGCTGTAATACAGCCTTATTTCAACCGACCCGCCGCTCTTTTCCTTGATCAAATCAGCAAAATGGGCCATTGACTTGGATACAGGAGTATTGGGAGGATGCTCTGTGGCGAACCGAAATACCAGGGGAGCAGCCTGTCCAACAGACGCGACGGCAACCATCAGACTAAGGACCAACACCAAGAAACCCAAACGCTTCATGTCCTTCCCCCTCTTCATTTAGAAGATTCCCCAACAAGCCAATTGTTCGGGCACAACCTTCCCAATACTCCATCATTTTGTCGCATTACTTGGCCTATGCATCCATCGCCCCCCTTTTCAGTTAATTCGGCAGCGCCGTTATCAAGGCGCATCCTCGAAAATCTCTGCGAACAGCTTCCCGGCTGCGGCCTCTACTTGACGCTGAAACTCCACGTATCTCTTAAGGAAGCGGCGTCCCTCTTCCGTCAGGCGCGTACCGCCTCCGCT
>JAAZLZ010000117.1 GCA_012799075.1 Bacillota bacterium | reverse complement strand
CACAATGGCTTGGGTTTTCCTGGAAAAACGTCCATAGAATATGTCCGTCCGCACATGCTTACCATCTCTGAGCACCCAAGCCCCCCCAATTAGATAGCCGGTGCCTGCCAGTATTGCCGCTGCTTCCCAGCTCCAGTGGGTTGGTCTGTGCAAAATATACCGCCTGATCACTTCCACCGTCTCCAAACCAATAACAATCAGAACGGCATAACTAAAAAGCTTTGCTGTCCGTTCACCCAATTCGTCTATGAATGTCAGGATCCCGCGAAGGACTTGCATCAACATCACTTCCTTGGCAAGTGGTGGACAGATGCCCGTATAGGCCGCATTGCCCCGCGATGACAAGCGGCCTATGCCGGCCAAAATACCCTATTTGCCTTGCGGTGTATATCCGAGTTGCTCTTCAGGACTTACGTCCCAGCCCCACCAACGAGACATGTACTTGTAGGGGTACCACAATTCCATAAACCGATATTTGGACTCGTAGACTTCTTTCGTTAGTCCGCCATACTTCTTGATATCCTCTTGCTCAATCTCATACATCGCTTGCCTCATTTTCGCAAAATCTGCAGAATCGAGCCTGAGGAACTCCATCTTGCCCGAGTCCCGCAACTTCTTCATCAACACCGCACTCTCGTATTGGGATTTTGACCAATGCTGGAATTCACGGGCCTTGAAAGCTAGCTCAACGATCATTTGCAGATCCTGTGGCAGCTTATTCCAGGCATCCTTATTGACCACAACCGTGGTCGTATTGTGGACATTCCAGAAGTCAGGCCATATACCATACTTGGTAATATCAGTAAGGCCCAAGCCCTCGTTATAGGCCAAATGGCCAAATTCCGCTGAGTCTACAGAACCTGTTGCAAGCCCAGTAAACACCTCCTCCAGCGGCAGCGCAATTCCGCTGATTCCCAGCCGGGCTAGTAGACGAGGATCTGAAGTGCGCATCTTGGTGCCTTTCATTTCAAATACGCCTGCAAAAGGTCTGTTAGCCATCAGCACTTCAGTCCCCCAGACTTCCACAGCAAGCATTTTCAGGTTCACTTTGTCGAAGGCCTTCTGATAGAGATCCCAGCCACCTGCCTCATACAACCAAACCCAGATGTCATGCGCGTCCGGTGTCATGTTCCCTGTACACAGAGGTAGAAAAGCATACTCAATGCCCTTAATGTAGGCCGGCCAACTAGAATGCATTTCGAATACCCCTGCTGAACATGCTTGAAACGCTTCCAGACTGCCCGCAAAAGTCCCCGTCGGATGTACTTCAATTTTCAACCGCCCATTGCTCGCCTTGTAGATTTCCTCGGCGGTTTGTTGATTCTGTTTGAAGTCGCTCTGCCCCACACTATGAATCACTTGCATACGCCACACAAATTCGGGCTCTTGGGCTATAGCAAGTGCAGAGCCGCAGATGGACATCAGAACTACAGCAACCATTACCCTCAATACCTTGCCACTCTTCATTAGTTGAAGCCTCCCTTCATTAATTACCCCCGCTCGCCGCCTGAAAAACTGTTCTCTCATAGCCTGATTGGATAGGTGCCATGTTTCATCACCGTATCGATCATTGCTTTGTAATTCTCTAATTTTGACCACTCTGGAACAGAGTTGCCACTACCCACACAGTAGCCGCCGCCAGGTGCGAGTCTCCTGATTCTCTCCTTAGTCAGTTGCACTACTTCCGCCGGCACCCCGTTCATAAGGAGTTCGTTCGGTATGTTGCCCATCAGACAGAGCCTGTCCCCTATCCGCTCTTTCACTTCTTCGATGTCCATACAGGTCGGATCAATGGGATGCAGTCCATTAATTCCGATCTCAAGCAGATCATCCATTACATCCCAAAGGACTCCATCCGAATGAAACAACAAATACATGCCATGATCACGACAAATCTCCCCGAATTTCTTGTACCACGGAAACACATACTTCCTTAGGGCCTGGGGACTAATCATGGTTCCACTTCCAAAAGCAATGTCGTCGACAGCCCAGACGGCGGCAACGTTGGGGATGCGAACAACTCTCCTCAGACCGTCAAATTGTATCTGGGCCACCCTTTCCATGACAGCTTCAACAAATCCCGGATCAATGGCCAGCTGAAGGCAAAAGTTCTCAAAACCCATCAATAACCATGTCAAGGTGAAGACCTTGCCGGACACAGCAATAATCTTCATCCCCTCGGGAAGATGCTTTTGGGCATCATAGAATTTGCTCAAATCCAACTTGGCTGCATCATCCCAGGGAAACAGCTCACAATCAGTTCTCGTGTGAATGAAGGCACGCTTCTCCAAGTTCCAGGCATCATCTCCATTCAGTGATTCACAGCCGGCAATTTCCTTGGTTACCCTAGATATCGCCGAATCCTTAGTAACCTTGCCAGGTTGCATCAATCCTACCGTCAGTGGTACGTAATCATAGCCAGCAGATGCCCAGAATTCGACCTGGGAGGCAACGTCCGAGTCCGTAACCTCTTTCCCCAAGAAACCACTCATTATTTCATAGGCTACGGTGGCCTCAGCTAAAGGAACCCGATCTGGCTCCCGACCTTCAAGGGCCGTCGCCATACGGTCGAAGTCAGGTTTCATAAAATCAAAGACCTCCTTTCTAATAGCCTGAGGCATTTGGCCAATTGAAAACCGATCCCCGTATCTAACTGATAAACGTTTGTTGGCGATTTTCACCTCCTCACACATACACAACTCCAATGACCCGATGACTGGTCGTTTTATAATAGTAACTCCCGATATTTGAGTTTCCTGCATATTCCGGCAATTCTGATCCCACGCTAGTCTCGTTGGCGGT
>JAAZLZ010000116.1 GCA_012799075.1 Bacillota bacterium | reverse complement strand
CCAGCAATACTTCGGTCCTCCAGCGCAAGTTATGCATCCAAACAAAAACCCCGGTGAACCCTGCCAGGGCTGCCAAGAATACTAGCAGCATCTGGGGGTTCATGTCCACCCTTCCCCCGGTGTTGAGCAGGGGTGATGGGTGGAGGGTCACATAGGCCCGAGGCAAGATAAAAACCAGAAACGGCACCACACTGAAGGCGAACACGACGTAAACGGCGCTCAAACGAGCCCGGCGGTGGGCGTCTTCCAGGGTTCCGCGGAAGGAGAAATAGGCGACATAGATGAAAAACAGGACAACGATGGTCGTTTGACGAGGGTCCCAGTTCCAATACACCCCCCATGTTTCCCGGGCAAATAGGGCTCCCGTAACGGTGGCCAATAGGGCAAAGAGAGTGCCCAGCTCCACCGCTGCACAAGCCTTGGCATCAGAACGCAAATCCCTGTGTCGCAGGTAATAAATTCCCTGCACCATCGCCACGCCATAGGCCAAGACGGCAACCCACGCCGAGGGCACATGGAAGTAGATAATCCGGGAAAGCTCTTTTAGACCGGCGGCTGTTGGTGCGTACCAGAAAGCTCCGACAAGGACCAGGGACATCCAAAGGCCAAGGCTCATCTTAAACAGGATATCCATTCACTTTCACTCCTCCCAGATGAACTTCACCAACAGTAAAGCAAAGGCGCCCACCACGCCGGGATACAGAACCAACACTTGAATGCTTTCCCCCGCCCCGCCGGCAAGAGAGGCTGCCGTGTCTGTGCTGGCCGCAATCAGAAGGGGGAAAAGTATGGGAAAGGCGAGAACGGCTAGCAACGGTCCCTTTGCCTGGGTCCGACTGATGAGCGCAGCTACTAAGGTGCAGGCCACGGATAGTCCACAACTACCAAAGAACATGGCCGCAAGGAACCGGGCCCAAAGGCCCATTTGCAGGTTGAAGAGAAGCATGAAAACCGGCACCACTACTCCTTGGGCAACCGTTAACAGCAAGAGGTTGAACAAGACCTTCCCCAAGTAAACCCCTTCTACCGGCACAGCCATCAACAAGCCATCCATAGTCATTTGTTCCTCTTCCCGGATGAAACTATACCCCAAGCCGGCCACACTCAGAAAAAAAAGGATGACCCACAAAAGTGCAGCTGCGACGGCCTCGTCAATGTCGGGGATCCCTAGGACAAAGCTGATGACGGTAGTAGCAGTCACCCCGAAGAGAATGAGAATGCTTACTCCGTGGCGACTTCGCAGTTCGGTCTTAACATCTTTTCGCAGGATGACCGTCGCTGCCCAAATGGATGAGTACTTCACCCCATCGAACCTCCCGAGGATCGTTTGTTGCGATGACCACCACACCCCCCTCTCGGTGCCGAAGGACTAGATCAGCAACCATCCTCCTCCCCTCCTCGTCAAGATTGGAACAAGGTTCATCGAGAAGCAGCACCCTAGGTTGATAGGCAAATAGACAAGCGTATTTCAATCGTTGCCGCATACCCAGGGAAAAGGAACCAACCAAGTCCTCCTCCCTACCCGCAAGGCCCACCCTACCTAACGAGGAACCCACATCAACGGTTTTTCTCACCCCTCGTAGAGCACCGGCCAACAATACATTCTCCCGGGCTGTAAGCTCGGAATACAGGGAAATGTCCGGAGTGATGAGCCCCAAGCGAGGTCGCACCGCTACGGAAGGCAAAGCGTCCGTGGCCGTATGGTACACTACTGTACCCTCTCGGGGCGTCAGTAGACCAGCCAAAATGCGCAGCAACGTGGTTTTCCCTGCTCCATTAGGCCCGGCAATCACCGCTGCCGAGCCAGGCTGCAACTCCAAGGTAAGATTGCGAAAAAGAAATCCCCTGCTGTAGCCATGTCCCACGTTGTCCAGTATCAATCGCGTACGCATGACCCCCTTCCCTTGCCAGTATGCCCGCCTGTTGGTTAACTTATCCATCGCCGGACAATCACATACAGAGTCCAAGAAAGAGCAATTAGACATATACATGGAATGACATGAAAGGCTTCATGTCATACTAACTACTAGTTAGAAAAGGAGGCGAGGGCTTATGGAGCGATGGACAGCTCAACAAGTGGATTATCTACTTTCGCAAGTGGCCCAGGGTGAACGAGAAGGGATACCGGCAAAACGAGTGTTTGAAGAACTTGAGAACCAGCCCGAGGCAGGCGGACGCCGGGCCCAGGCGATTGCTCAGAAGTATTACAATCTACTAAGAGCAAGAAAGGCCATGAGCCGACCGGTTGGCTCTGAGTCACAGCCTACCGCAATCCGGAAGGTCACGCCCAATATGGACAGACTCCAGCGAAGCAAAATCACCGCCGATGAGCTGGTGGGTTTGGAATACGACTGGGAAGTATTGGAGGCCTTCGAAGGGCTGCCCGACTACGTTGCTGAACTTAACGCAAAGATCGGGGACCTGGAGAGGATACTTGAGGATAGACCTAGATTCGATTTTGCCTCCTTTGTAGGGGAGCTAGTCGCCATGTCTGACAAAT
>JAAZLZ010000011.1 GCA_012799075.1 Bacillota bacterium | reverse complement strand
CCAGCAGTCAATCTGGCTGCCGGAAGTCAGATGCCGGAAGATGTCGGTGTTTTCCTTGATGAGGAGCTTGGCCGACCCGTAATCCTCGCAGGCTCCCTTCTCGACCCTGCCCCCCAGTTCATGGGCCATGTACTGCATGCCATAGCAAATCCCCAAGGTGGGCAGACCCGTCTCCAGCAAGCCCTCAGGTCCCCGGGGAGCATCGGGTCCGTAAACGCTGGCCGGCCCCCCGGACAGGATCAGGCCCTTGGGGCTTCGGGCCAAAATGTCCTCAAGGGGCGTTTCATGGTGGACCAGCTCACAGTAGACCCCCACATCCCGCACCCGGCGGGCGATGAGCTGGCTGTACTGACCGCCAAAATCGATTATCAACACATCGCTGTTTGGATGGTTCACGTGTTCTTACCCCCCGCGGGAGCGTAGATTTCCCGTTTCAAGATGCCGATGAAGGGGAGGTTGCGGTACTTTTCCGCGTAGTCCAAGCCATACCCGACGACGAACTCATCGGGGATGAGAAAACCGTTGTAGTCTGCTTTGATGTTTACCAGCCGGCGCTCAGGCTTGTCCAGCAGGGTGCAGATCTTCAGGCTCGCCGGGTGGCGGGAGGCCAGGTTGTCGTAGAGGTACTTTAAAGTCAGCCCTGAGTCGATGATATCCTCCACAATGAGGACATGTCTGCCTTCAACTGGTTCATCGAGGTCCTTGAGGATGCGGACCACACCGGTGCTTTCCGTACCCCGTCCATAACTGGAAGTCGCCATGAAATCTAGGGTAATCGGAATAGTGATATGACGCACGAGATCAGCCAAAAAAATGGCCGCCCCTTTGAGAATGCAAATGAGCACCAGATCGCAGCCCGCGTAGTCTTCGCTGATGCCCTCGGCCAATTCCCGAACTCGCCCTAAGATCGCTTCCTCGTCCAGGAGCACTTCCTGGATATCCTCCTGCAAAGGTCCATCCCCTTTCTTTAACCGACTCTCACTTATTTTACCATAATCGACCTACCTTGACAACGAAGGGGAAATCCCCCCAATTAGCAAAAAGAGGGAGACCGGACGGCCTCCCTCAACGGCAGATGAGCCTACATCATGGGCATGCCGCCCGGTGCTCCCGGAGGCATCGCCGGCTCGTCCTCTTCCTCCTCGGCGATTAGGGTCTCGGTGGTGAGGAGCATCCCCGCGATGCTGACGGCATTTTCCAGGGCCGTCCTGGTGACCTTGGCAGGATCGATGATCCCGGCCGACACCATGTCGACGAACTTGTCGTTCAAAGCATCGTACCCGACGCCGGCATCTTCGTCCTTCACCCTGGCAACGATGACCGCACCCTCCTTGCCGGCGTTGTTGGCGATCATCCGCAGGGGCTCTTCTAGAGCCCTGGAGACGATGTTGAGGCCGGTCTTCAGGTCGCCCTCCAACTTGAGCTCATCTAGAGCCCCTTGGGCCCTGAGGAAAGTCACACCGCCCCCGGGGACAATGCCTTCCTCGACTGCAGCCCGGGTCGCGGACAGGGCATCTTCAATCCTATGCTTGCGGTCCTTAAGCTCCGTTTCCGTCGCTGCTCCCACCCGGATGACGGCAACGCCGCCCACAAGCTTGGCCAGCCTTTCTTGGAGCTTCTCCCGGTCGTAGTCCGAGGTGGTCTCCTCAATTTCCGCCCGGATCTGTTTGATCCGGCCCTTGATGGCCTCGACTTCCCCTTGGCCATCGACGATGATGGTCTCTTCCCGGGTGATGCGAACCTGGCCGGCCCGTCCCAGCATGGACAAGGTGACGTTCTCCAGTTTGTGTCCCACATCTTCGGAGATGACGGTGCCGCCGGTGATGATGGCAATATCCTGGAGCATGGCCTTGCGCCGGTCCCCGAAGGCTGGGGCCTTCACCGCGGCCACATCGAGGATGCCCCGGATTTTGTTGACCACCAAAGTGGCCAGGGCTTCCCCTTCGATGTCCTCGGCAATGATCAGGATCGGTTTGCCCGACTGACTGACCTTCTCCAAAATGGGGATCAGCTCCGCCACTGCAGTCAGCTTCCGATCGGTGATCAGGATGTAGGGATCCCGCAGAACCGCTTCCATTCTCTCCGCGTCGGTGACCATGTAGGGGGAGATG
>JAAZLZ010000115.1 GCA_012799075.1 Bacillota bacterium | reverse complement strand
TTTCAAGAACACCAGCCCGCCTTCCCTTATACTGCTTTGGAGGTGGTGATGATGGGGCGCACGCCCTACCTGGGCCCCTTCCAGCAGCCCTCCAAGCTTGATTCCCTTTTGGCTAGACAGGCGTTGGCGGAGATGGGCATCGCCTACCTCGAAGGCAGACCATACACCAACATCAGCGGTGGTGAAAGGCAGCTGGTGTTCATGGCCCGGGTTTTAGCCCAAGACCCGGATGTCATTCTTCTCGATGAACCTACATCCCACCTGGATCTGCAGAACCAAGGGAAAGTGCTGGCCATGGTCAGGGATTTTGCCCGGCGGGGGTTTGCCGTTGTCATGAGCACCCATGCTCCCGAGCAGGCCTTTGCATGCGCAGATCAAGCAGCCATCATGAAAAGGGGAGAGCCGCCCATCGTGGGGGATCCCAAGCTTGTTATGACCAGTCAGAACCTTAAATGGGCCTATGATGTTGATATCAACACCATCACTGCCCTAGACCCCTTCACCGGGGAAGAGCGACGCTTCTTCATCCCAAGGGGGAAATAGTCTCCTCCCCTGGACACAATTTTGCCCGGCCCGTCACATATGATCAGGTAAGCCCCGTTGGTAGACAACCCGGGGTCCAAGGGGAGGAGGCCTTTGGAATTCGTCAAGATGCACGGGCTGGGCAACGATTTTATCCTGGTGTATGGGGACGAAGAGCTCCCCTTGCGGGGAGGTGAACTGGCCCGGCTCCTTTGTGAAAGGCGGCATGGCGTCGGTGCCGACGGACTTGTTTTTCTGAATGTCAATCAAGATTTCTTTGCCATGCGCATCTTCAATGCCGATGGCAGTGAAGCCAACATGTGCGGCAATGCCTTGCTTTGTGCCGCCCGTTACCTGATGGAAACGGGCAAAGGAAGGGCCAACATAACCATCTATACCCTAGCGGGGCCCCGGGAGGTCTCGATCCTGTCCGATGGCCAAATCCGCGTGGGGATGGGCCGGCCCCAATGGGATCCGGAGCAAATACCCGTTGTGAGCGACAAGCCCATAGTCTTGAAGGAGCCCGTCATGCTGGGGGGTTGCATGCTAGAGATTTCCTGCGTTTCCCTGGGCAATCCCCATTGTGTGGTCCATGTGCCCGACCTGGGGCTGGTGGATTTGGCCCGGCTTGGACCCAGGCTGGAACGACACCCGATTTTTCCCCAAAAGACCAACGTGGAGTTTGTCCAGGTCATCGAACGGGATCGGTTGGCGGTGGCCGTTTGGGAGCGGGGAGCGGGAGCTACCCTGGCCTGTGGCACCGGGGCCTGTGCCGCCGCGTTGGTGTCTGTCCGGTTGGGGCTTGCCAAGCGGCAGGTGACGGTTCTCTTGCCCGGGGGAGAACTTCTGGTCGAATGGCTGGATGATGTTTACCTGACGGGCCGGGCCAGCCTGGTCTATCGGGGCTGGGTGGAGCTCGGCAGGGATTTGGGTTTTCATACCTAATGGTATAGTTGTTAGCACTCTAGAAGGAGGGGATGGGATGGGCCTTCAACTTGTCCTGGGTCGAGCCGGCTCCGGCAAGACCCATCTGTGCTTGGAGCAAATCGTCAATTCTGTGGAAGAAAGCCCCATCGGTCCTCCTTTGATCTTACTGGTTCCCGAGCAGGCGACCTTTCAGATGGAAAGGGCCCTGCTGGAAGCCTTAAGCGCGCCTGCAGTCATCCGGGCCCAGGTCCTCAGCTTTCATCGCTTGGCCTGGCGCATCCTGCAACAGTCCGGGGGAGCATCCCGGCCTCCCTTGACGGAGCTTGGCAAACGGATGATCCTGCGGAAGCTCATCCAAGCCCATCGGGAGGAACTGGGGATTTTCGGCCGCTTAGGCCGCCATGGGGGCTTCATCGAAGGATTATCCCGGACCATTACGGAAATGCGGTCCTACCGCATCAACCCCCTTGACCTGGCCGGCCGAGAAGGGGATGATGCCCTCAGCCGCAAGCTCCATGACCTGGCCATGATCCTAGGGCAATATGATTCGCATCTTCGGGACCGCTTTACCGACCCCGATGAGTACCTGACCGTGGCGGCCAACCGCCTGGCGGGGGCGGGCCTGGATGGATGCCTGATCTGGGTGGATGGCTTTGCCGGCTTCACCCCCCAGGAACTGGAGATGCTGGGGCGGCTGTTTGTCATCGCTCGGCAGGCAACGGTTACCTTGTGCCTAGACAGCCGGGAGGTGGGGAAGGAAGACAGCCTGTTTCGGCCCACATCGGAAACCTACATCCAGCTGTTGCGGCTGGCCGCCGAACAGAAAGTCAAGATCCACCCCCCTATCCAGCTTGCGGGCCAAAGGCGCTTCTGCTTCCCGGAACTGGCCTACTTGGAAGGCGAATACCCCAAGAGGACCGGAAAGGCCTGGGATGGGCCCTGCCATGGGACAACCTTAGTGAGGGCTCCCCACCCTATGGGGGAGGTGGAAGGAGCGGCCCGAGAGATTTTACGCCTGGTCTCGGAGGAAGGTTTTCGCTTCCGCCAGATAGCAGTCATCCTCCGGGACATCGAGCCCTATGCTCCCTTGATCCGGGCAGCTTTCCAAGACTATCAAATTCCCTACTTCCTCGATGAGCGACGCTCCGTTGCCCACCACCCCCTGGTGGAGCTGGTGCGCTCCGCCTTGGAGGTAGTTTTGTCCCACTGGTCTTATGAGACGATGTTTCGCCTGCTCAAGACGGACCTTTTCCCCTTGACCCGGGAAGAGGTCGACCAGCTTGAAAACTACGTGTTGGCCTACGGAATTGAAGGGGCCGAATGGTACCGGGGCCCATGGCCTTATGGCCAGCCCCAAGAGCTGGAAGAGATCAATGCTTTGCGGCAAAGGGTGGTGGAAGCACTCCAACCCTTTGCCCAAAAACTGGGTAAAGCCGAAAGGGCTGGAGAAATGACCGGGGCCCTTTACCAACTGCTGGAGACCCTGGCAGTGCCCCTGCAGCTTAAAGCATGGGCTGATGAGGCCGAGGGGGATTTGGGAGAAGTCCATGAACAGATCTGGCAAGGGGTCATTGACCTTTTCGATCAGCTGATGGAGGGCCTTGGGGGCCAGGCCATGACCCTCAAGGAATATTTGTCAGTGCTGGAGGCGGGACTAGAAAGCCTGAAGGTGGGCCTGATCCCCCCCGGTCTCGACCAGGTCCTCATCGGGGCCATCGACCGCTCCCGCCATCCGGAGATCAAGGCTGCCCTTATCCTCGGGGCCTGCG
>JAAZLZ010000114.1 GCA_012799075.1 Bacillota bacterium | reverse complement strand
CCTCGCCCAAAAGGATATGCCCGCCGATGGTGGCCTGGTGATCGCCCTCGATGAAAAGTCTGACTCCCTGGATTCCGGGAAGCTCACACAAGGTGTTGACCACAGAATAAATCGTCAGCTCTTCGCTCCGGCTCCCACCCCAGTAATTATGGACGAGTTCTTGGCTAAAGTCCACCTGACAGATGCCCTTTTGGATCCAAAGATCCTTGACCTTAATCCCCCGGGGCAGGGTCCGCAGGGCGATCCCTTCCGTGGGGCCCTTGATGAGCTCATCTAAAGTCCGCCGGGCAAGCCCCGCGGCATCGGCTGGGTAGGGTGCCAATCCCCTTATTTCCAACACCAAACCATCCTCCCGATTGGTTGCCCCTTGAAAATAGAGCAGGACTTGATTGTCACCGGGCTCTAGGGAGGGGCCCTTAGCCGGCTCCCGGGTGAGGGCATCACCATCGCTGTTTTCAAGGAGGGGCCACTCCCCTGCCAGCTGCTGTTCGGTAAAAAAGCGAATCACCCCGTGGCAGATGGCCCCGGCGAGCTTGCGCCGGTGTTCATCGTCGGCCAGGAGCTTTTCCTCCCGGGGGTTGGAAAGGAAGCCTACTTCAATTAGGGCCGCGGGCATCTGGGCATCCCGCAGAACCTGGAAATTTGCGGCCCGGGCTTGGCGGTGATTGGGACCGAGGCGGTTAATCAATTCGTTTTGAATCAGGATGGCCAGGTGTCTTCCTTGGGCCTGACCTGGGGGATAGAAGGTTTGGGCCCCCGACCAGACGGGTTCCGGGCCGCCGTTGCCATGGATGCTGATTAAGATGTCCCCCCCTTGGCTCCTTGCCAAGGCCCCCCGGCGGATGAGATCCTGTCGTTTGCGTCCCATGGGAGCTCCATCCAGGTCAGCCAGGTCCCGATCGTCCCTGCGGGTGTAGAAGACTTCTGTTCCCTTCTCTTCCAGCATGGCTCCTAAGGCCAGAGCGATGGCCAGGGTCACGTCTTTCTCTAACAGGCCGCCGGAACCGACTGCTCCCGGGTCCGCCCCCCCATGGCCAGGATCGATGATCACCCTCTTGCCGGCGGGAGACGTACTTAAGAACACAGGGAGGGTCCTGGTGACGGCCAGGTTCCACCCCAACAGGAAGCAAAGTCCCCCAACAAGCAGGCAAAGCTGTTTTCGGGTAATGACAAATACCTTGAATCGGCCCATGGTCCCCTCCAAGCTCTAGGGAAGATACTAAATACATATTCTTCCCCTGGGGACCCTATCCCTGAAGGGAGCCTTCCTTCTGCACCACCAAAACCCGGTAGCCCGCTCCTTTGGCCACCTCCCGGCAGTTGCCCAATGAATCCTCTAAACGGCTGGCCAAGGTCTTGACCCCTTGCCGGGTGCGGCCCACTAAATACAATTCCCCCCCGGGAAGCAAGGCCCGATAGGCCTCTTCCAGAAGGGAAAGAACAACCTTGCGGCCCGCCCGGTAGGGGGGGTTGCAGGCAATGAGACTAAAGGCAAGATTGCCTACGGGCTCGAGGCCCTCACCCCAATAGACCCGGGCGTTGGTGATGCCGTTTTCGGCCAGGTTCTGCCGGGCAAGCTCCACGGCCCGATTGTTCACATCCACCATATGGACCAGGGACCTGGGAGCCAGGTGGGCAAGGGCAATCCCGATGGGACCGTACCCGCACCCCAGGTCAAGGAAGCTTCCCTCCCCCGGAACGGTTATGCTAGCGATGAGGAGCCTTGTACCAGGGTCCACGCGCCTTTTGGAAAAGACGCCTTCATCGGTGATGAAGGTAAACTCCCGCCCCCGGAGGTGTTCTT
>JAAZLZ010000113.1 GCA_012799075.1 Bacillota bacterium | reverse complement strand
TGATGTTGGTTGGTTTTTAGTCTCTGGAGCATTAGCCTCAGCTTATGGCACCTGGCAACCCGATAATGAGTCAGTAGTTCTTCAAGACCTGGATGACCTTCTAGAGCAATTGGCGGCCATGGTGGAAAGAGCCAAGAACGCTAGGGCGGCACATCCCGAGTTTATCATTGATCTTGAGAATATGGTGACCCTCCTGAAAACCCAGCGGGACATAATTGCCGAGAGTCTTTCAGCTGATGCACGCCAGAATGCTGAGTATTACAGTCAACCCAAGGAGATTTCCGGGCCTGAAGTGCGGTATTTAGGTTTCGTCGACGACAAGGTCGGACCTTGGGACGCTGCTGAACCTGACGGACAGAATGATCACTGTTTCCAAGTGCTTGTCTATTCCCGTCCAAAGTGGAAGTGCAAAAGATAACACTGCATTCCTCCAATAACGAAGGAGCAAAGGGATCCAGCTACTGGTTCAGCTGTCAATCCGATGCTTGGATTCTTGGCGTATTTCAAGACGGTAATATGCTTAATCGTTATAGAGAGTCTTCTCTAGGTAGGTTTGCCGGTTGGGTTCTCTTTGATATCTATGCCAGCGATGATGGTCAAGCTTGCCAGAAAGACAGGTACTTGTTGCTTGAACTGACAACCGATGACCAGGTTCTCACAAAGCTTTTTCAGGTGGGTGAGCCCGAACACAGATTTGATCAGTTGTAAGAAGGGGTGTTAACAAGTCTGACGGGGTGTGTGACTTCAGTCCCACACCCCAGGGAACGGATGCCCCCATCTCCCGATAGCGCAATTTAGCCTCTGGTAATACTGTCCGTATGGAAACCATCCTGAGTCCTCAAGAACAAAAGAGTGAACCCGCAAAGGAAATGGCATGAACCCCTGTTCTTGAAGAACCTGTAACGTCGTTTCATCGGTCTGGACAATCCTCTTTCCAGTAAATGCTCATACATCCGGTTATATTGGAGTTCTGATTCCGCTGCGTTCACAGTTTGCAACCGTATAGGTAACCCGTGGCTAAAGGCAGTCAGACTGCCACTTCAGTGATAGCTACCGCTCCCTGACTGGACTAGGCCGGGGATAGTCCCAAGTCTACCTCCATGGTCTCTCTCCTTTATGCTTGGTTAATATATGGCAAGACCAACTGTCACCTATCGACATAAAGGTGCTGGCTGCGAGATTGTGGCCAACCAAAACTACCTGTCTTCAAATCGTATCTGCAAACATGGATGCCGCGTTCACCGGACAGCCTCGCCCGTGCTACTCCTTCGCATCCGAAACGATGATCTGCTTCATGCAGGTTGGGCAAATCTTGTTGGGGATCTTGTGGAGCTGACGGGCATCCAGCACGTCGTAAGGGTCAGTCTCGTAGTCGCACGTGAACACTGTCATGACACACATAGCATCACCCGAATCATTTGCGTGGTGTGATATTCCCACGCCATGACCTAGCTCGTGTGCCACTACGTAAGCGATCTCAATCGCCCGCCGCCGCTGCCACTCATCGGGGTGGGTAGCGATGTAGTCTTCAACAGCCTGGTTAACGCGGTCCCCTAGAACCTTCTTCTCTTGGTCCCGCTGCGCGCTTCGACTATCATAGGCATCCCTAAATTCGTCGGACTGCCCTGGTTTATTATGGTCATTTACCCATTTCCAGAAGTCCTGGTCAATACGATGAGCCTCCTCATGGGCCCAGTCTTGCCGTCTGACATGGGCTCCCGCCATTTGCTTTAGGTTGTAGTCCAGCAATCCCAAAGAGATATTGATCTGGTAGGTTTCCTTGGGTGACCCGAGCTTTCCACGACCAATGTCGGGGAAGGCGTGCCCAGGATCAAGTATCCACGTATCGAACATCCCCACACGAAGGGGTCTTCCAGTGATGGATTCCCAGAATTTCAGCCATTCGGGGGGCACGAGTGTGTGAGCGTCGGTGACAGTGACATGCAATGCCGTCTGTTCAATCACATTTGTGTCTGTGCCGTGATTGAAGTTGACTATCCGCCTAGCATCACCCATGCTACCTGGACCGGTCCAGTATGTGCCCGACACTAGTCGTATCTTAAGCCCTGAGAGTACCTCGAATGAACGGGCTGCCGCCTCCGGGATTGGGTCATGGGCGATCTGGCCCAAAATACTGTTCTCATCGCATACGAACAGGTGTTTTTGGTTAGGATCTAGCCGTTCATGAGTAAAGCCGTCCTCCCCATCCAATTTACCGCAATAAAGGCCGCGGTACTTTTCGTATAGCGAGATCCCATCTCCGTTTGCCTTCTGCCCTTTGGGTAGGGGTGATTCATCCCATGCGGCAGGCAGGTTATCGCCAAACACCTTCATCTCTTTTTCCCATACGTCGGCCACATAGTTGTTATTGTCGTCTGCAGGGATGGCTAACTCCGTTCTTTCGGGCTCCCCGTCTACATAAGCAGGGATCTTCGTGCCATCTTCAAGAATGGCTGTGACCTTCAGCTTTGCGTGGGCACCCCAATCGAAGCAATCAATCCACACAGAGCTGATGGAGGGGAACTGCGGATTGATGGGCTCTTCCTTCGTGGTGGCCGTCTGACCGTCCTCCGATACTTCCAGGTGAGGGTTGTGCCTCACGCTAATCTTGAGGTCGTGCTCCGGGTCATCAAGGCTACCGCTCATCACCGCACCCAAGTCTAGTTCCGGACTGTTCAGGCACACTCCGCGTTCTCTTGATGTATCCACTAGCTCATAGCGGAATCGCACCTCGTCCATGGGAAATTCCAAGGGGTCGTTTTCCACCTGCAGCCTGGTGGTGATGGCAAGGCCATTGCCTGCTGTTGTCTCGTTACGCCCGCCCTTCGGGAGCCACTCTTCGTAGTCAGATGTGGGATAAATTACAGCCTCCAGCTTCTGCGGCCGAGGGGTTAGGATAAGGGTCACCGATATGTCTGTCGTCGATATCTCGCTGCTGTTATCGACGTGATGTGACGCCTTTATAGTAAACGTGCCGCTGCCTTTTGGCTCGGTCAGGAACTTCTCAAGTTCCCCGGGGTTGGGGAACTCGGCAAGCTTCACCATCGCATCCTCACCTATCTCAGGGTCTAGATCGGTATTCGCCAACACCCAGGGAGACGGGGGGGCGATACCGTACTCATTAGAATAATCGAACCACTTCTTTTGGTATTGATCGTAGTAGCGGCCCTTCCCTTTCGGGACCGACGGGTCCGTGAAACTTTGGATGTTGCCTGCGGACATCACCAACCTGTAACCGCTGATGAGGCGAACCGCGGGCCCTTTACCCGACCCTGGGAGTATAGGGCTGATATGCAGCACCACCCCAGTCTTGTCTAGTGTGCCTTCGCCGTTATGAACGCCGGTGAGGACCAAACCTTTGTTCTCGCCTTCAACGCTTTTTTCCCATGAGCGGCTAGCTATGCTTACTTTCACAGGGAATCTGCCAATTTCGCCAGATGCGCTTACTATCGCGTTAGAACCTGAAGCGATTTCAAACATGGTTGTGGTATAGTAATCGATGTTACCTAGGGTCCCGAATGGATCTTTAAGATAACGATCAAGCTTATTTCTGTGAACTGATACTATGAGGTTAGTGCTGAAAGACTCTTGTGACTCCGTCCTTCCCACCAGTTCCCCCCAACGATCAAATAATTCGCTTTTTGTGATGCACGTAACGGTAACGTCTGCGTCAAACTGGGTGGTGTATGTACCTTTGGCCTGAATATGGCCTAGACCGATTGCTAGGGTTAAGCACAGGAAGACTGCCGCAACGCGGATCCGCATCATTTCGGTCATGTGAGAGGCACCCCCTAACTTGGTGTAACTCATTTATCCCAAATAATGTATACATTCACCGGTATGTGTTGGCTTCCTCCCATGGAGCGCTATTTAATCAATCAAAATGGCCGTTTTCCCCTAGTTATTTCGAAATTTGGTAATCCAATTTGATGAGACCCTCACCATTTTCTGTCTTCGCCATAACAGAACCACAATACGAACTAAACGGAGGGCCACGGCAATTGCCGTTTGGCTATTTTGCATTGTGGCATTCTAGGGCTGTGACCCACCTTGGGTGAAAAGACACGAAATCACATGGCCATATTTTGCTTTTCCTTGATTACCCCATTGACAAATGGAACCCTGCAAAAGCCGATGAAGAGGTATCTCGAAGAGGTCTACGCCAAGAATTACGAGGTGCCGGCCTTGGAATGCGTGAGTCCTCTCCATCCACACTAAAACATTGGCTGTACTGTTCACAGCAAGTATCGGCTTGATGGATTGTTGTATGTCACTTTCCCTTTTCTGATTGTTAAGTATTTCTTTCTGTATGAGGTTGTGCACTGGCGCAAATCAATGGGACGAATTCCGACAACAAAAAAGCGGGTGCACAAGAGATTGACAAAACAGATTGACAACCATGTCAATCTGTCAATCTCCAACCTCGCAAACCCGCAAAAAAATGGCACGCCTGGCAGGAATCGAACCTGCGACACCGGGATTAGAAGTCCCGTGCTCTATCCCCTGAGCTACAGGCGCCCGAATCTAATGGAGCGGGTGAAGGGAATCGAACCCTCGTAGCTGGCTTGGAAGGCCAGTGCTCTACCATTGAGCTACACCCGCTTGGCAAACATTATTATACATCACTCTTAAATCTCTATCAAGACCAACTGGTCGGGGCGGGCGGATTTGAACCGCCGACCTCCTGCTCCCAAGGCAGGCGCGCTGACCAAACTGCGCTACGCCCCGTCTTTTCAGCGGTATGATCTTATCACACGCCGGATCCCGGTGTCAAGGGCCCAAGCTCCCTTAGTAATTGGGCAGCCAACCTTAGGGCCCGACCCCGATGACTCACTCTGTTTTTCTCCTCCGGCGAAAGTTCAGCAAAGGTCTTCCCCAACCCATCAACGATGAATAGGGGATCATAACCGAATCCCCCTTCTCCTTTCAGGGTGAATCCGATCTGCCCTTCGCACTTCCCCTCAACTAGGTGGGTGCTGCCGTCGGGTTCGGCAATAGCTATCACACATCGGAAACGAGCAGTCCGCTTCTCTAGTGGGGTGCCCTCCAACAAGCGGAGCAGCTTGCGGTTATTATCCTCATAGGTGGCATGGACACCGGCAAAGCGAGCCGAATAGACTCCAGGCCTTCCTCCTAAGGCATCCACCTCAAGGCCAGTATCATCGGCCAGGGCCGGGCAGCCTGTGAAAGCCGCTATTTCCTTTGCCTTCTTGACTGCGTTGGCCTCCAAGGTCAAACCGTCCTCAACCACATCCGGAAAACCGGGAAAATCATGGGCAGTCAGCACCTGCCAAGCCTGACCAGCCAGGATCGCCTGGATTTCTTTGATCTTATGTTCATTCCTCGAAGCGACCACCAGACTTGCCAATCTTCCACCCTCCAATGCTAGCCACAGTCTCCGGGGGAAGGACTTCTCGCTGGATGGCCACTAAGCGACGTATCCCCTGTTGGGCCAAAAACAGCATCTCTTCCATCTCATCCCGTCCGAAGGGGTGCTCCTCAGCAGTCCCCTGGATCTCAACAAAACGGCCGGCGGCGGTCATGACAACATTCATGTCTACCTGGGCCCGGGAATCTTCTTCATAGCACAGGTCCAACATCGGCACACCACCAACGATCCCTACACTGGTCGCAGCGATGAAATCAG
>JAAZLZ010000112.1 GCA_012799075.1 Bacillota bacterium | reverse complement strand
GCCCGGGTCATTGCCAGGCCCTTCATCGGGCGGCTGGGAAGCTTCAAACGGACGGACAGGCGCCGGGACTTTTCTTTGCCTCCGCCTAGGCCCACCTTGCTGGAGATTGCCCAGGAAGCCGGGTTGGAAGTTGTGGGCGTTGGCAAGATCGATGACATCTTCGCCCACCGGGGACTTGATCGGAGCATCCATGTCCTCGATCACCGGGAGTGCATCGATGGGGTCTTGAAGTCCATGGCCCAAGGAGCGGGCCTTATCATGGCCAACCTAATTGAATTCGATATGCTCTATGGGCACCGGAATGATGTGGATGGCTACGCGGACGCCCTCGAGAAGCTTGATGGCTGGATCCCGGAGCTGATGGAGGCTCTGGGCGAAGACGCCTTGTTGGTATTCACTGGGGATCACGGCTGTGATCCTAATTTCCCCGGGACCGACCACACCCGGGAGCATGTGCCCCTGCTTTGCTATTCCCCCAGGATCCGCCCGGTGGATTTGGGTCTGCGGTCGAGCTTTGCCGACCTTGCGGCTACCCTAGCGGAGCTTTTAAGGATCCCGTCCCCTGGGGATGGCACCTCCTTCGCCACGGCCATATTGTAAGAGTCTGCCAGGAAAAGACGACCCCCCGGCAGGAGTTTTTGATCAGACGGAGAAGATTCAAAATAACAACAACCCGTCTGGGTTAAAGGCAAAAGTTGCAGGGGGGTGAAAGATCCGAAGGCAGTGGTTTTGATTGACTCCTTCATCAATCACATCATAGGAGGTGTCATGGCAAGTGAAAAAAAGGATTCTGTTGATGTTAACGGCGAGTTTGCTGATCGTAGGGCTCTTGGCCGGGGGAGCGATGGCCGAAAAGCCCATCGTCATCCGGTTTGGCCATGCCGATCCGCCCCAGATGGATGCTCCGGAGCACGTTTATAGTCTGGTCTTCAAGACGGTGGCCGAGGCCACATCCGGAGGCCGCATCCAAGTCGAACTGTTCCCCAACGGACAGCTGGGCACACCCCTGGCGATGATGGAGATGGTCCAGGCGGGGACCCTGGAGGCTTGCATTGAGACGGGCGTTGCGGCCAACTTCTTCCCGCCCTTCCAGGTCATCAACATCCCATATCTGTTCATGTCCGAGGATGTGGCCTGGGAAGTCTTAGACTCTCTCTACATGGCGGAGCTCCTCGTTGAGATGGCCAAGGTCACGGGAATGCGCTGCATCGGAATTTCCCAGAACGGAACCAGACACTTCACCAACAACGTTCGGGAGATCCGCACTCCCGCGGACCTGAAGGGAATCAAGTTTAGGGTGATGGAAAGCCCGGTCTACATGAAGATGCTTGAGGCCATGGGCGCCAGCGGTATTCCCATCGCTTGGCCCGAAGTCTATACTTCCTTGCAGACGGGTGTGGCCGACGGCCATGAAAACCCCGTCTCCATCGTTGAGTGGAGCAAAATGTATGAGGTGCAAAAGTACCTGACCTTAGACGGGCACGTGTGGAGCGAGGATGCGTTGTTCATCAATGAGGACTTCTGGCAGAGCATCCCCGTGGACCTCCAGAAGGTGATCATCATGGCCGCCAACCAGGGCAAATGGGCAGGCCGGATGACGGAGCAGATGAAGAGCATGCTCACCGCGGTTGAAGCCCTGAAAAAGGCTGGCATGCAGATTTACACGCCCACCCTCGAGGAGAGGGCCATGTTCCGGGATGCCTCCCAGGCGCCGGTGGTGGAGTGGATGAAGACCCAGTTCGATCCCAAGTGGGTTGACGGGATCTTGGCGGCCGTCGTCGAAGCAGAGACCAAGCTGGGCTATCGCTAAGGACTAGATGATGGGCGGTGGGCCCTGGGCCCGCCGCCTTGCTGAAAGGGGTAGACTCTTGCGTAAAGGGCTATTTTTTCGCACCTGCCGAGCAGTTGAACTCATCAGCGAACGGGCCGACCGGCTGGCCGCGGCCATGGGGATTGTGCTGGTGGCCGTGATGACCTTCGTTGTCTTGCTCCAAGTGGTATTCCGCTACATCGTGAGAGCCGCCCTGCCCTGGCCTGAGGAGCTGGCCCGCTTCCTCATGGTCTGGTGTGCCTTCGTGGGGGCCAGTTCGGCCCTGAGGGCGGGCGAGCACGTGGGCGTGACTTTCCTGGTGGAGAAGCTTCCCAAACCTGTGGGCCGGGTTGTGAAGCTTATTATCAAGGCTATAATGTTTTACTTCATGGTCATTTTGATCAAACACAGCTACCGGATAGCCCAGCTGGGCTGGCGGTCCAAGTCGGGAGCCATGCTCCTGCCCATGTTTTATCCCCGGGTGGGGGTGACCATTGGATCGGTCTTGATGCAGATCCAGCTGGTGGACCTCATCTTCAAGGATTTGGCGGCAATCGTCGGGGCCAGGTCGGCATCGGACGCCCAAGGAGGGCAGGAGGTGATGAGTTCATGACTGGTTGGCTTTTGATTCCCTTTGCCTTGCTGCTCCTGACCGGAGCGCCCATCGCGTTCGCCCTGGTATTGGCTGCCTTTAGCTTCCTGTCCGCTTGGGGAACAATCTCCTTTGATGTGATCCCCCAGAAGATGTTTGGAGGAATCGACTCCTTCCCTTTGATGGCCATTCCCTTTTTCATCCTGGCCGGTGAACTGATGAATGCTACCGGGATCACGGTGCGGCTAGTGCGCTTTGCAGGACTTATCGTCGGGCGGGTCCCGGGGGGGCTGGCCCAGGCTAATGTGGTGGCCTCCATCCTGTTTGCCGGGCTGACCGGGGCTGGCGTGGCCGACACTTCAGCCATCGGCTCCATTTTGATTCCCGCCATGATCGAGGAGGGATACACCCCCGAATACAGCGCGGCGGTGACGGCTTCATCATCGGTCATTGGACCGATTATTCCTCCCAGCATTGTCATGGTCATCTATGGATCGACGGTGGGCCTGTCCATCGGCGCCTTGTTTGCCGCGGGCTTCATTCCGGGGCTGTTGGTGGGATTGGGACTGATGGTCGTTTGCCATTATTATGCGATCAAGCTGGATCATCCCCGCCGGGTGGAGCCGGTGACGGTGAAGGAGTTTCTAATAGGCTTTAAGGATGCCTTCATCGCCCTGCTCATGCCGTTGATCATCATCGGGGGGATCCTAAGCGGCATTTTCACTCCGACGGAGGCCGCGGCGGTGGCCGTGGGTTATGCCCTATTGGCTGGGGTGTTCGTCTTCAATAGTTTGACCTTGGAATCGGTGATGCAATGCCTAGCCAAGACGGCCCGCACCTCATCCATCATCCTGTTCATCATCGGATGTGCGGCGGTGTTCGGCTGGGCCATGACCGTGGAGCGGGTGCCCCAACAGATCGCTGCCCTTTTCCTGTCCATCACGGACAGCCCGACCGTGATGCTGATGCTAATCAACATCTTCCTGCTCATCATGGGCATGTTCATGGAGACGGGGGCCAACGTGATCATCCTCGCGCCGATACTGGCGCCCATTGCGGTCAAGTTTGGCATCCATCCTTTGCACTTTGCCTTGGTGATGATCGTCAATCTAAACATTGGCCTGGCAACGCCCCCCTTGGGGGTATGCTTGTTCGTTGCCTGCCCCATTGCCGGGGTGACCTTGGAAGAACTGACCAAGGCCATCCTGCCCTTTATTCTAGTTGAGATCGCGGTGCTTTTGCTCATTACTTACGTACCCTGGCTGGTGTTGATTGTGCCGCGCATGCTGGGGTTTGCTTAGGAAGGGATGGTACTGAATGGATTTGGGACTTGAGGGGAAGGTCGCCCTGGTAACGGGGGCCGGCCGGGGAATTGGCCTTGCTGTTGCCCGGGAGCTGGGTCGGGAAGGGTGCCGGGTGGCGGCCCTGGACTACTCCGAGGAGCTGCTTGCGGAGCTGGATGGATCTTGGTCCTATGGGGAGCTCCTTGCCCTTCGGGCCGATGTGTCCAAGGGCTCCCAGGTGGAAGGGATGGTTGGAAAAGTCCTTGATCGGTGGGGCCGGATCGACGTTTTGGTCAACAACGCGGGGATCTATCACATCAAGCCCCTGCTGGAGATGACGGAGGAAGAATGGGACCGGGTGCTGGCGGTGAACTTAAAGGGGGTTTTCAACTGTTGCCGGGCGGTGCTGCCTGGAATGAAAAAGGAGCGGTGGGGCCGGATCATCAACGCTTCGTCCTTTGCCGCGAAGATCCCCGCGCTGGGGGCGGGGGCCTACGCGGCCAGCAAGGCGGGCGTCTTGGCCTTAAGCAGGGTGCTGGCGGGGGAGGCAGGCCCTTACAACATCACGGTGAACTGCTACATTCCCGGGACCATCGCGACGGAAATGACGGCCGGGTCCCGGGCCGACTGGGGTGAATCCCTCCTGGACACCTTGGCTGTGCGCCGCTGGGGCGAGCCGGAGGATGTGGCCCGGGCGGTTGTCTTTTTAGCATCGGAGGCCGCCGGCTACATCACCGGGGCCTCCTTGGAAATCAGCGGGGGCAAGCTCGTCGTCCAGAATCCTTGGCAGGCCCACGAGGGGCTTAAGGATCGATAATGGCATCGTACATGGTGATGATGTTCTCCACCGGCACTTCCGGCTGGATGTTGTGGGTTCCGCAAAGGACGTAGCCGCCGCCTTGGCCTAGGACCTGGGCGGTCCGCCGGACGGCCTCGGCCACCTCTTCGGGGGAGCCTTGGGGCAGGAGCCTTTGGGTGTCGATGCCGCCCCAGAAGACCGCCCGGTCCCCGAAACGCCCCTTGAGGGACTCGATTTCCATGCCTTTAGCGCTTACTTGCACGGGGTTGATGATGTCAACCCCGATTTCTATTAGGTCGTCGATGATTTCGCTGATGGCGCCGCAGGAGTGGATCCAAAGCTTGGCCGGGGTCAAATCATGGATCATGGTGTAGATTTCTCGATGGAAGGGCTTGATGAGCTCCCGATAAACGAAGGGGGAGAATTGAAGCCGGTCCTGGGTGCCCATGTCGTCGGAGACCTGGACGATGTCCACGTAGGGTGCCACCTGGGGCAGGATTTTCTCGCCCACGGCCAAGTGGATGTCCGTCAGGCGGCGCATCATGGCTTGGAGGAGCTTAGGTCTAAGGAGGAGATCTTCAAACCAGAGGTGGAAGCCCCGCATGAACTGGGTCACATGGACCACGTTGGTATTGAAGACGAACATTACGCCGTAGTCGGTCTTCTCCCGCAGCTTTCGGGCCCGCTCCACCACTCCCCGGTACCGGCCCGGATCATCGGGGTCGGGCCAGTCGTAGTTTTCCACATCGCTGATGGTCAGGTCCTCCCGGTCGAAGGGGCAATCGTACAGGTCGTAATAATGGGAGGTGGGGGGCTTGATCCTGGTGACTCCCCATTCGTCGGTATAAATCGTCGACCCGTTAAGGGACCTTTCCACCTCCGGGCGGCTGTCGAGCTTGCCCATGAAGACCCCCCTCACATCCACATCGAAGCGCTTCAGGATCTCTTCATGGGGGAGGACGGTCTGCATCATCCGGTTGATGATGATCTCTTCCGGGTCGTCGATTCCGAAATGGGCCTTAAGCTTCCGGTGGGCATCGATGTGCAGGCTGGTCACCGCGGTGGAGCCCAGATCGACTGGGACCCGATCAGGGGTGCGGTGGTTAATGGCAGCTAGGAGCCTTTCGCGATGGTTCATGACCTAAACCTCACTTTCCCCTTTTTATGACTTATTCTGGCGACTGAAAAGAATCTCCTGCAAGCTAAAAGAGCCCTGTTGGGAAAGGATTTTGCCTGGATCCTAAAGAACACTCAAATTGGAAGAAAACATGGCTTGGTGGGACCTGGAAGGAGGAGGCGGCTTTTGCAGCGGATTCTGGTGACGGAACCAATTCACAACGCGGGCGTAGAGCTCCTGAAACAAGAAGCTGAGGTGGTGTTTAGGGGAGGACGGCCATTAGATGAGCTCATCAAGGAGCTTGGCGCAATCGATGGCATCGTGGTCCGGACGGCCCGGATCGGGGCCGATGTGATGGATTTGCTGCCGGGACTCAAAGTAATCGGCAAACACGGGGTGGGCTATGACAACATCGATGTGGATGCGGCCACCCAGCGGGGTGTGGCCGTTGTGTTCACCCCGGGGGCTAATTCCATCTCTGTGGCCGAGCATGCCTTGACCTTGATGATGAACTTGGCCAACAAGGTGAGCCTTGCCCACCTGGAGATCCGGGAGGGACGTTTGGGCGAGCAAAAGCGCTACATGGGCAATGAGCTGAATGGCAAGACCTTGGGCCTGGTTGGTCTAGGTCGGATCGGCCGGCATCTGGCCAAATGCTGTCGACTGGCCTTTGATATGCGGGTTGCGGCCTATGACCCCTACGTGAAGGAGTCGGATGAAGTTGAGCTTTGCTCCCTGGAAGAAGTCCTAAGCAAGGCGGACTTTTTGTCGATCCATGTGCCCTTGACCCCGGAGACGAAGGACATCGTGGCGGCCCGGGAGCTGGCCATGATGAAGCCGACGGCCTTCTTGATCAACACCTCCCGGGGGGGAGTAGTGAATGAAGAAGACCTCTACCAGGCCCTGAAAGACGGCCGGCTGGCCGGGGCGGGGCTGGATGTCTTCGTCAAGGAGCCTCCCCAGGCGGCCAATCCCCTGGTGCAGCTGGACAATGTCATCGCCACGCCCCATACAGGGGCGGTGACCGAGGAGGCCATGGAGCGAATGGCAGCCATGGCCGCCGAAGAAGTCTTGGCGGTGCTGGCAGGACGCGTCCCTCGAAATCTAGTTAATCCCCAAGTGTTTGACAAGAAAGGAGAATGAACATGGCTGTATCTCTAAAGGGAGTATTCCCTCCCATTGCGACCCCCTTTGAAAACGGGGAGATCTCGGAGAGGAAGCTTGCCTCCAACCTGGAGCGGTGGAACAAGACGGATCTTCAGGGCTATGTGGTGTTGGGCTCCAATGGGGAGTTCCCCTATCTTGAAGAAGAAGAGAAGGCAACCCTCATCGGACTGGTGCGCAAGCACATGGCCAAGGATAAGGTGCTCGTTGCCGGAACGGGGATGGAGTCCACCCGGGCGACCATCCGGATGACGAAGAAGGCGGCCGAGGCCGGCGCCGATGCGGCCATCATCGTCAATCCCCACTACTACACGGGGAGGATGACCTCGGAGGTCTTGGTTCGCCACTACACCGAGGTTGCCGATGCCTCGCCCATTCCCATCATGATTTACAATGTGCCGGGGTTCACCGGGGTGAATATCGCGCCCGAGACGGTGGCCATGCTGGCGGGACACGACAACATCATCGGGATGAAGGACACATCCGGGAACATCGTCCAAGTAGGCCAGCTGGTTCGCCTGACCAAGGGGAAGGGCTTTGACGTCCTGGCAGGATCCGCGAATCACTTCCTGCCAGCCCTAGTCGTTGGCGCCCAGGGGGGCATCTTGGCCCTGGCCAATATTGCTCCTGATGAGTGCGTCCAGATCCAGCGGCTCTACCAAGGGGCCAAACTAGACGAAGCCCGGGAGCTCCATTTGCGAATGCTCCCCGTCAACCAGGCCATCACCGCCCAGATGGGCATCCCCGGCCTGAAGGCGGCCATGGAAATGAGGGGCTACTTTGGCGGCGAGCCTCGCCAGCCCTTGCTGCCCTTGTCCGAATCTGCCCGGGAGACTTTGAAGCAGATCTTGCAGGAAGCCGGACTGTTGTAAAAAACTGGAGGTGTAAAGCATGCGGGCGGCAGTACTGAAAGAAAACTACCGCATAGTGCTGGAAGATGTCAAGGAGCCTTCTCCCCAACCAGGAGAAGTTAAGATCCAGGTCCGGGTGACGGGGATTT
>JAAZLZ010000111.1 GCA_012799075.1 Bacillota bacterium | reverse complement strand
TTTTCGCACCGGTCATTGTCGGGATAGTCCTCTACAAGGAACTCTTCCGCACCCAATGGCTGCCGATGATGTCCGCCATCGTCGTTAGCACGGCCATTACCTTGGTCCTGGTGGGCAAGCTGGCGGACCTTTACTTGGAAGGGGGCAGCCGCCATGGGGTCCCTCACCGCTAACCCCCTGCTTGGGTTTACCTTGACCGTCGGCTGCTTCTATTTGGCCACCCTGCTATATTCTAAACTTCGCTCTCCCCTGACAAATCCCTTGTTAATCAGCTCCATAATTATCATATTGGTTTTGGAGCGGGGGGGCATAGACTACCACGACTACAATCGGGGCGGTCAGATCCTCACTTTCTTCCTGGGACCGGCCACCGTCGCCTTGGCCGTCCCCTTGTACAACAAGCGCAAGTTCCTGCAAGGGCGAATGCTTCCCCTGCTCATGATCATCAGCCTGGGGGCCCTTGCGGCCATGGGCTCCGCGGCTTTGACGGCCCATTTCCTAGGAGCAGACAGGCGAGTGGTTTTATCTTTGTTGCCCAAATCCGTTACCACCCCCATCGCGGTTGAGGTGGCCGCCATGATCGGGGGCATTCCGGAGCTGGCCGGGGTCTTCGTCATCATCACCGGTCTCTTGGGGGCCCTTTGGGGTCCGGAGCTCCTTAGGCTCTGCAAGGTTAGGTCGCCCCTTGCCATGGGCATTGCCATCGGAACCGCCGCCCATGGGATCGGCACCGCCAGGGCGTTGGAAGAAGGCGAGCTTGCTGGCAGCGCGAGTGGACTTGCCATGGGCATTGCCGGCCTCGTCACCCCCTTGCTGGCGGGAGCCTGTCTTCGGCTGTTCCTTGGGAATTAGGCTGGCTTTTCCGGTGCAAACTAGGGGCGAACAAGGAGCGAGGAGGTCGAAGCATGGCCAATCCCCATGTGGATCCAGATACTTGTATTGGCTGCGGACTATGTGCTGATTTGTGCCCGGAGGTCTTTGAAATGACCGATGATGGCGTGGCCCAAGCCATCGAAGAGGAGACAGACAGTCCATGTGTTCAGGAAGCGGCCGATTCCTGTCCCACGGATGCCATTACCCTGTAGGAGAAAGGGGCGGCGAGCCGCCCCTTAAAACTTCTTCCGAAGAGGCCTCGACCCTCTGAATCTTCTTGGGAAATACTGGGCCCCCAGCTCTTCAGCGATCTCTTCCATCCGCCTTGCCCGTTCCAGCTGGTAGTCGTGCATGGCCCAGCCCATCAAGTGGGGCAGCTGGGCCCCATCCTCCAGATCGAAGGGCATCATGGCAAAATCTTGGATATCCTCCTTGCGAGCCTTCTCTTGTTCACTCATTCGATCACCCTCCTCAAGGATAGTCTGCCCTAAAGCAGGTAGGCTCCGATTAGGAAAATGCTCCCTTGCAAGTGCATGGGGGATTGATTGCCGGTTATGCTAACAGGGAAGATGTGAAGAGGAGGCGGGCCTTTGGTCAAGGATACCAATGTGACGCGGGAAATCATGGAAGGGGACCAGCCCCAAAGGGGAGGTGCCAATTGGCGCGCCCTCCCCTTGGGGGCGGTGATCACCGGCGGTGCCAACTCCGCCAGGTTCGAAACGGGGGATTGGCGCACCCTAAAGCCGGTGCACCTGCCCGAGCGGTGCATCCACTGCCTGTTATGCTGGGTTTTCTGCCCCGATATGGCGGTGATCGTGGAAGACGGCCGGGTGGTGGGCTTTGACTACAAACACTGCAAAGGCTGCGGGATCTGCGC
>JAAZLZ010000110.1 GCA_012799075.1 Bacillota bacterium | reverse complement strand
TTGAGAACAGCGATGAGGGCCACGCCTACATCGGCGAAGACCGCATTCCACATAGTCGCCATGCCCATGGAGCCGAGCACTAAGACCAGGGCCTTCACTCCCAAGGCGAAAATGATGTTTTGCAGCACAATTCGCCGCGTTCCCTTGGCGATCTCGATAGCATCAGCAATCCGGGCGGGATTGTCATCCATGATGACAACGTCAGCCGCTTCAATAGCTGCATCAGATCCAAGTCCGCCCATGGCAATGCCCACATCGGCCCTGATTAAGGCCGGTGCATCATTGATCCCATCCCCTGCGAAGGCCACCTTGCCGTTGCCCTGCTGCATAATCATTTCTAGGGCGTGGACCTTCTCCTCCGGCAGGAGATTGGCCCGAAACTCATCGATTCCAACTTCGCCCGCGACCCGGCTGGCGACATGGTCCACATCCCCCGTCAGCATCACGGTCTTTTTGACTCCGACTCTTTGGAGCCTTTGAATGGCCGCTGAAGCTTCCTCTTTGATTTGGTCAGCAAGGCGAATTCGACCGGTAAGAACCCCTCCCTTGGCCACATTGACCACCGTTCCATCCGTCACACAAACGTCATGATCGATATTCTCATGATGGAGGAGGCGATCATTGCCGGCCAACACCCGTTCACCTTCGATCATTGCCCGCATCCCCATTCCCCTTAATTCTTCACTCTCGGCGATGGAGTCATGGTCAATTACGCCGTCCTGGTAGGCTTCCCGGATGGAAACGGACACCGGATGGTCGGAATGGGCTCCGGCATGAACCGCAAGTCGCAGGATCTCATCTTCAGAAAAGTCCTTTTCCGCTTCGATTTCCACCACACGGAACGAACCCTGGGTGAGGGTCCCCGTCTTGTCAAAGACCACCGTGTCTACTTGAGCTAGTGCTTCGAGGTAGTTTGCACCCTTAACCAATACCCCGCGCTTGGAGGCGCCTCCAATCCCAGCAAAGTAACCCAAAGGGATAGATATGACCAGGGCGCAGGGACAGGATATGACCAGGAGAACCAAGGCTCGATGGAGCCAGTCTGAAAAGACCTGCCCGGGGATGACCAAAGGCGGTAGGACGGCAATAGTCCCCGCCAAGGCTACTACCGCCGGGGTGTAGTAGCGACTGAAGGTAGTAATAAAACGTTCTGTTTGGGCTTTCCGCTCTCCGGCCTCTTCCACTAGCCTTAAAATCCGAGCTACTGAAGATTCCGCGTAAGAGTGGTTCACTTCAATGGCAACCACTCCCCTGGTGTTTACCATCCCGGCCAAGGCTTTATCGCCTGCACCTAAGGACCGAGGCATGGATTCACCCGTGAGGGCTGACGTATCCATCAGCGTCTCACCTTCAATAATGCGGCCATCCAAAGGCACCCGCTCTCCGGGACGAACCAAAATCCTCTCTCCGGGAACGACCTCCTCCGGACTTACTTCGCTCCACTCTCCCCCGCGATGAACCCTAGCATAGTCGGGGCGTATCTCCAACAAAGCTTGGATGGATCCCCGGGACCGCTGTACAGCCTTATCCTGAAGCAGCTCCCCTAGGGAAAAGAACACCATCACACCCACCGCTTCCGGTATTTCACCGATGGCAATTGCTCCAAGGGAGGCAATGCTCATCAAGAAGTTTTCATCAAAAAGTCGCCCATGAATCATGTTGTGGCCTGCGCTGAGAAGCACCCTCCAGCCTGCAACCAGATAGGCAGCCAGCAGAAGGACCATCCATGCCCCATTTCCCGCGCTGCGACTGATCATGCCCGCGGCAAAAAGAATGACCGCTGCCAAAGTCTCCTTACTTTGATTTGTTCCATGCTCGTGGCCGCATCCATGGCCGCATCCACAGCTTGGCCCAGCAATGTTCGTTTCCATGACTCTCGCCCCCTCTTAGTGCAACTAAATGACGATTAAACAGTTCAACAATCGTTTAAGTATCACCTGAATAATACACCCCTGGGAGATCGGTGTCAAGATGGTTTCTCCGTCATAGAATGGCACCCTCTGTGTGGCAATGCCAATGGGCAGGGGCGGCATATTGCCGCCCCAGTGACCTTGACGATTCACATTCAATCATCCCTTGATTACTAGGACCTCCATGTAGCACAGAACAAGCTTGTCCCTCAGCCATGTGCAAAAATAATGGGCATCCCCTTGTTCAACCACGACAGCCTTTGGCCGCCAGCCCTTATGCTGTCGAATCATCAAGCCGTTGCCATAATGGTAGTAGTACCTGTAAGGCATCCAGCCAAACGTCAACCCACCACACTTGGAGTCGATACTGATGACTGGCAGTTCCGCATCCAGGAGTTGCAGTGGATATTTCGCTAGGGCCGCAGATAATCCAGCCTGCACACCGTGAATCTCATCACCGTAAAATCCAACTGATTTTACTCTCTGCTTTTTGCCCCGAATTCTTGTCAACTCCAACATGCCCCTGCTAAACAAGCTAAGAGTAATAACCACATTTGGCGTCGACCATTCAAACTCCAGCAGCGGGTTCATGATGTAGACCCTCCTATCAATCGCAAACCAAGTGCATTCAGCTCGAACCTCAGCCCTGCCCATTCCGGACAGTCGTGAGGAACCCATTCACCCTCCGTGACCGTTCCAGCCACCCATGATTCAAAAGGTATCCAGGAGCCGTGGTAGGTCTTGTACATATAGATCACAGTCCCACAGTACCTGCAATCTTTTAGATAGCCGCCAGTTCGGTTTTCAAATCGAGACATTCAAACCACTCCTTTGGCATAAAATTTGGTTTTTCCATTCCGAAACGGCAATTCCGTACGGGCCCTAAAAACAGTGGAACCAACCACATAGTGGTTGGTTCAAAAAGGATTCTTATGCCATTTTCCTCGAATTTGGCCCCGCTATTTGTCAATTTCCATCGAAGCCGGTTCGTATCCGATATCTGCTTGGGTCATCTTGTTTGCAATGGCTTGTCGACCTTCAATCTCTGTCGGGCTCCGTGTCTACGTGTATACGCGTATATTAACAAAACATCGGTATATCATTCGCTACAGGACGAGTGCTTCTAATTGCAGTCATTTATAGACTGCAATACCGTACGACCCGTTCTGGCAAATGGCGCTAATCAGATCGACCCAACTTGCTTGCGTCTTAACAGATAACAAGCATGTTGTCAGACGGGCCGTCTACATACAAACTCAAACCAGCTACCCCTTCTAGTTTCCGGCAGCGGCATTCTCTCCCGCGATCCAGCCGAAGACGGCAATGTCGGCGATGGCGTTGCCGCCTAGGCGATTCGTCCCGTGGATGCCGCCGGTCACCTCACCGGCAGCGTAAAGACCAGGGATAACCTGGCCCCGGCGATCGATTACCTGGGCATGCCTGTTGATCACCACTCCGCCCATGGTATGGTGAACCGACGGAACCCTGGGGACGGCATAGAATGGCGGCTCCTCAATTGCAGCCTTGAGCAGATGGGCGGGTTTGCCAAAGTCCCGGTCCTCCCCGCTTCGCACCGACTCGTTGTACCTAGCGACTGTCGCTGCCAAAGCCTTGGCAGGAACACCGATGAGCTCCGCTAGTTCCTTCAAGGTACCAGCCTTGAAGACCCGTCCTTCGGCCACCAGATCCGTTGGTCGCTCCCCCCAGGAGGTCACTTCGGGAACTACCCGGGAATCGTTGATGGTATAGTACAGACCATCGGGCTGCTGGAAAACGGCGTTGGATAGCACATCCCGCCTTTCGCCCTCGTTTACGAACCGCTCACCCTTCTTGTTGATCATGATGGATGATGCGATGCCAGCACCTACCGTGCCGGTGACGGCGCCGGTTTTGGGACAGCCCGCAGGGATCAGCTGGATAAAATCCATGCCGGTTACATCGGCGCCCACATCCTGAGCCATGGTGATCCCATCGCCCATGGTGCCCGGTTGATTGGTCGTCGGGAAACCAGGTCCCAGGAGGGGATTGTGAAGGGTGCGCATCTCCACATTGGCTCCAAAACCTCCCGTGGCTAAGACAACGCCCTTCCTAGCGTGAATCTCCAGTTGCTTCCCATCAGAGGAGATCGCCTTCACACCGTAAACCCGTCCTGCCAGGGGCTCCTGCCGCAGGAGGCCAATCACCCTGGTATTGAGCAGTACGTGAGCCCCTGCTTTCTTGGCCGCTTCCAGATAAATCCGGATCCATCCCGTTCCGGCAGATTCCATGGGCCGGTGAGTTCGGGGCCACAGGGCGCCTAGTACCTGAAAGACACCATCGGGGTGAAACGTCAACCCCCGTTCCCTAGACCGATCCAAGGCAGCCGGTGCTCCTTCGACCAAGACCCGGATCAAGTCCGGATTGCCCCGGTAGTCCCCACCGGCCAAAGTCTGCTGATAATGAAATTCAATGGAGTCTTCTATCCCCAACGGCTCTTGCCAAGGGGGATAAACCGCGTTGCATACTCCACCGCTAACGAGGGTGTTGCCGCCTACAAAGGCCATCTTCTCAAGAACAAGAACCTGTTGGCCCTTTTCAGCCGCGGCTGCAGCGGCAACTAGTCCCGCTCCTCCCCCGCCGACCACAACGACATCGTACTCGAGGACCTGTGCCCTTACACCAGCGCTTGCCACCAAACAAGCAATCAACAAGAAAAGCCCAAGCCTTCGCATGTACGACCCCTCCCCTTATGAGTACAATATATTTATTATGAATGAATTAGCATTTTCCTCTATATTCTTCCGCCAACTCCTCCCCAAGAACCTCCAGCCATAACTCCCATCTGCCGGGGGAAACTGAATAGGGTTTAACCTTTACTAAAGGAGACCTCTATGGAAATCCCTCTCAAGACTTTTCCGATCACAGTGCCCATTATGACTTTCAACTGGGAAGCAGTTCCAGCAGGCCCTCCCCAAGAGGACTTCACCGAAGGAGAAATGGTCGATGACTTGTTTGCAGTGAAGTTCTCCCGGGATGCCGTCAAGGAAGTCATTTTGGCCGTTCGGCGAGGCAGGTGGGGAACCTGGGCCGACTTCAAACTGGCCTGGCTGGCCCATGTAATCAATGCAAAGGGCTGGCAGGACCTTCATTGCCCCCGCAGCTTGGGGGAACACTGGCGGAAGGCAGGGGTTGTCCCTTACCCCCATCAGCTAAACACCCTCAAAACCGTAGTGCAGCAAATGCATGGCCGGGCCATCTTGGCGGATGAAGTAGGACTTGGCAAAACCATTGAGGCGGGAATGGTTCTAAAAGAATATATCCTCAGAGGCATGGTCCATAAAACCTTGATCCTAACCCCTAGTTCCCTTTGCTATCAGTGGTACAACGAGCTCCGGGAGAAGTTCTTGATCACACCCTGGCTGCAAAGGACTGACAAGGACTGGGAACGGGCTCCAATCCTCATCGCGTCATTGGACACGGCCAAACGCTCTCCCCACCGGGAAATAGTTCTCAGTCAAGAATATGACATGTTGATTGTCGATGAGGCCCATAAACTGAAAAATGACCGCACCCAGAACTGGCAGTTGGTCAACAGCATCAAGAGGAAATTTTGCCTGCTTCTGACAGCAACACCGGTTCAAAACGATCTTAAGGAGCTCTACAACCTGATCACCTTGTTAAAGCCAGGTCAGCTGGGAATCTACCGGTCCTTCCGGGAGAAGTTCATGGAGGACCGTCGCATCCCAAAGAACGTTGGCAAGCTCCGTCATCTCCTGGAGCAAACCATGATCCGCAACCGACGCGGAGTAGAAGGCGTCTACCTGCCGAATCGGATGGTAAACAACCAGACCGTTGAATTATCACCAGAGGAAAGGCAGCTTTACGATGGGGTGAAGGAGTTTGTCCAGGGGGAATATCATCGATGTCTGGCCAGCGGAGGAAACCCCCTGCCCCTCATCACTTTGCAGCGAGAAGTATGCTCTAGCTTCCATGCAGCCTACTATACTTTAGCGAAGATGTACGAATCGGGACGTGTGCAAATCAGGCCCCTGCTGGAGCTGGCATCAACAATCGAGAAGGGGGCCAAGTTGCTCTTGTTAGAGGACTTAATAAAGGGACTCGGGGAAAGAGTCCTCATCTTCACCGAATACCGGGCCACCCAGGAATACCTTCGCTACCACCTGGAGCAGGCCGGGTTTATCACCGTCGGCTTCGACGGCAGCCTTTCCCCGGGCAAAAAGGAGTGGATCAGACGACAGTTCCAGGAGCATGCGGACATCATGGTCAGCACCGAGTGTGGGGGTGAAGGCCTGAATTTCCAGTTCTGCTGCAATGTGGTCAACTTCGATTTGCCGTGGAATCCGATGCGCCTTGAACAGCGGATCGGCCGAGTCCATCGACTGGGCCAACGAAGGGATGTAAACATCTTTAATCTGGTCACCCTAAACACCATCGAGGAACATATCCTGTATCTGCTCCATGAAAAGATCGGCATGTTCGAAATGGTAGTAGGCGAGCTGGATGCCATCCTGGCAGGAGCAGATGGGACCTTGGAGGGCAGCTTAGCCCAGATTCTCCTCGCATCTGGTGACTCGGCGGAATTGCGGGCCAAGCTGGATGGTTTGGCCGACCGCCTGCTGTCAAATCGCCGACAGGACCCGCTGATATCTTTGATCTAAAGGACGGAGAATATGGACGTACAAATCAAAGATTTTCTGCAACAATACCTGGATCGCCACAATCTTGGCTGGCAAGGAAGGGAAAAAGCCCTGGAAGTTGAGCTTTCCTCGGAGCTGGCCCAATTGTTGGCCTGGCAAGAATCGCCCCGGGTCCTTTGGACTTGGGACCTTGACACCGCGCTTGACAACCCCCAGGCCTGGCTGTTCGCCCCTAAAAGCCAGGGTTTGGAGCGGCTGCTGGGCACAATCAACGGGTTTATCACTTGCTGCCACTTCCCGAGCTCGGATCGAGGACCCTTCCGGCCCCATTTCCTGTGGCTGTTCCACTTGTGCTATCAGGCGCGGCAATCCTGGGAAGAGATTCTGCCAGTGGTCGTTGACATGGTCGACGGAAGCATATCAGGGCAGCTGGAGCATCTCCTGGATCTTGATGGACGCCCCGGCACCCCTCTGCCCAGAGAAAAACGACGGCTTTCCTTCCGCCGGGCCTATTGGCAGGGCTGCAACTATGTTAAGCAATACCTAAGGGAAAGGTCCAAACCCTGGGCCCAAAGGGCCAGGGAGGATCTTAAACAAAGACTTGATGACCTAGAGACCTACTTCGCAGAGCTAGGCGAAGAAGGGGAAAAACAGACCCGACTGGAGGAAGAGAGCCTTCGCTTCAGCCCCCAAGTCCTAGTTAGCCTCCGTGGGGGAGCGCTTATTTACTGGAAGAACGCACCTCGCCCCAGCGCTTTAGCTGCTTGCGAATTCCCCGCTCCACCATCTCAGAGAGGGGAGGGGCCGGCGGACGCTCCCGGGTAGATGCCGTCTCATCCCGATGCAAGGGAGCCTTAGGCACATAGCCTTCCATGCCAAGCAGCCCATGGAGAATGACTAGTGCTCCTTCCTTATCGGGTATCCGCCCCCTGCTGTCCGTATCCAACTGGGCAGGCGGCAAGGGAGCACCCACACAGGAAGGACAGCCATCCCGGCAGGAGCAGCCTTTGATGACGTCGAGACAGGCTTTGATGACTTGTTCCATGAGTTGATAAGCCTTTTGGGCAAATCCAATCCCCCCGGGATAGCGATCAACGAGGAAGATGCTGGGCAGACCGGTGTTGGTGGCATCCACAATGGTGGCAATATCGGAGCCGTCGCACATCAAGAGAAGTGTGGCCACCTCACCCATGACATTGGCCACTCCCAACAGGCCTTCCACGGGACTGCGGCCGTGTTCCTGAACTTGTCTGAGAACCTCCAGGGGGGGAATCAACCAGCAGCCCCCGGTCTCAAGGGTGACAACAGGCAAGTGGACCTTGCCATAACCGATGTTTTCCCGGCTGTAAAACTTGATCTTCTTGAACATGTAGGTGAGGAAGCTCACCCCCACCTCTCCGTAGCAAAGGGTGCTCTTTTGCCAAGCCCGCTGTTGATCCAGACTAAGCACTTGAACTTTTCTCTCAGTTATCGACTGGGTATAGTAATCGACCGGGGCCAAGCGAACATATGCAACCCGCTGGGCAACATCTAGTTTTTCCACCACGTAGACTTCCCCGTCATGGATGTAGACTGCCTCCTCATGGAGGTGGGTAAAAGCACTCAGCTCATCCATGCTCCCGATGACCTCAGGAGCATCATCCCGCAGCTGGATGATGGTATAAGTAGAATCGGAGATATTGCGCAAGCTAAAGTCCTCCGCAGGATACGTCCTGCCCCGCCAATACCACTTATCACCCAACAAGAGAAGCTGACGATCCTCGGCGAGGATGTCCAGCAAAGCCGGGGCCGAGGGTCCAAACTGCCGCTCCTCATCAATGTGAATGGGAAGCTCATAGGCAGCTGCCCGCAAATGTCCCAGAACGATGTAGGGGTTGTTCTTGTCGATGACAGCATTTTCGGGGGACCGGCCAAAAAAGTATGAGGGGTTTTCCATCAAAAATTGATCGATGGGCAGATCGTGGGCAATCAAAACAGCCAGGGAATCCTCCGTTCCCCTCCCAGCCCGACCCGCTTGCTGCCAGACGCTAGCTATGCTTCCCGGAAAACCCACCATCAGGGCGGCATCTAGACTGCCGATGTCGATCCCGAGCTCCAAGGCATTGGTACTGGCCACACCCAACAGTTCACCCCTAAAGAGGAGCTCTTCAATAGCCCTTCGTTCACTGGGCAAATAGCCCCCTCGATAAGCCCGGACCATCTTGGCCAAGGAAGGGCTTTCCCTGGTTAGATCCTCCCTGACATAACGGTACAGAAGCTCCGCCAGCACCCGGGTCTTGGTAAACCCGATCACCTGGTGCCGTCCCTTAATCAGCTGCACCATCAAGTCTTTGGCTTCGGAATTGCTGCTTCGCCTCTGATCTGTTTCCTCAAGACGGGGTGGGTTCCACAAAACAAACCACTTGCCCCCCCTTGCCGAACCGTCATCCTCGACTAGGGCCATCTCCTTCCCGGTGAGCTCCTCGGAGAGCTCCTGGGGGTTGGCGATCGTCGCCGAACAGCAAATATAGACCGGCGAGGCGTCGTAGGAAGCAAGGATCCTGTCAAGCCGGCGGAGCACATTGGCCATATGGGAGCCAAAAATGCCCCGGTAAACATGGATTTCATCGATGACTACGTATTTTAGACCGCTAAAAAACCGGGCCCAGGTGGGATGATGGGGCATGATCCCCCCGTGGAGCATGTCCGGATTGGTCAAAATCACATTGCCCTCCTCCCGCAGGCGGCTGCGACTGTTTCTGGGAGTATCCCCGTCATAGGTGCCGCAGTGGACGGGCAGGCCCTCTCTTCGCCAACGCAGGAGCCCCTGCAATTGGTCCTGGGCCAGGGCCTTGGTGGGAAACAGATACAACGCGGTGGCGCCTTCCTCCAGCAAAGACTCCATCACCGGCAGATTGTAGCATAGGGTCTTGCCCGACGCGGTCCCCGTGGCTACCACCACATGTCGACCCTGCCGGGCCAAGTTGATGGCCTTTACTTGATGACTGTAAAGTCCCTTGATGTCGAAGCGTTCCAGGGCCTTTGCCAACAAGGCCGGCAAGGGCTCATCCAGCGAGCCGTACCGAGGAGGGCGCGGGGGTAGATACTGGACGTATTTCACCTGCCCCCTGTAATCCCGCCGGGAAGTAATCTCCTTTAGAAAGCCCTCCACATTCATAACGCACCTCTCCCAACCAGATTATCCAGGAAACAATTCGTCATAGGAAAGAGCAACCCCTTCCCTGGCACATCCCTCACACAAGATGGTCTGCCGGTCAATGGTGGCGATTTCCCCTTCACACATCATGCAGACAGGTTCGAGCCATCTATTCCGCAAATGATCGTAGTGGCCTGTGATGCACTCCCCTTCCCGCCACAGCTCCACCTCCCAGCGGGGCACCCATACATGGGCTCCACTAACCAGGGATGCCTCCACATCAACAGCCGTCTGTTCCCAAAGCTCTTGGAGCCGCCACTGGTGTTCCTGACGAAGCAGGGCGAGCCTCTCTTCGTATTCTTCTTGGGCAGATCGAATCTCGGTCCTTAGGCCCGCGGCCCTGCGTCCGTACAACCTGCGGGTATCATCGGTGCGGGCTAAGTCATGGCGAACAGTGGTCACCGCCAGTTTGCGAAACAGGTTTCGCAGGGACTGGAGTTCTTCCTGGGCCAGGGATTCGTAGTAACCGGTCAATCGCTCCACATCCCGGGCGAGCTTTGCCTGGGCTAGTTTCTCCAGCTCCTCCCGTCGGCTTTCGATTTCCCCCTGCAAATAGGCTAAGGCCCGGCGAAACAGGCGAACGGGCTGGTAGGCCAGGTTTTCTAGTTCGGTCAGACTCTTGGCCTTGGAACGGACCCGTTGGGGCTTGGGCGGGATAAAGCCTACCCCCAGGTTAAGATCCAAAGGAGGCTGCCTTTTTTCGGTATAGGAATCGAGCCAGATGGCCACCACCTCCTCAAATCGTTCGTGTCCCAGATAGGCGACACGAAAGTTGAAGAGGAACTCGCTCTGATAAATCAAGCGCTTGGGGACCGGCCGCCAAGCACTGTGCATCCCGGGAAACTGTTCCATCAGTGGAAAGATCAGGCTGGTGGTTCGACCCCGCCGAGCTGCCAAGGCAAGCATCCGGTCCACCAGGGGATGACCATAAGTCAAATGGTCCAGATCGGCCGTTAAGTTCTCCCGGGAGAAGGTGAAGACCAGCTGCTCCGCTCCATCGAAAAGGGGATGACTCCCTTGAAGGGCATAAACTCCATCCCAATTACGGCAGGCAACTCCACTGAGGGCGAAAAAATCAAGCACAAAGGTGCAAAGCTCCTCTTCATCTGGCTTCATCGTTCCTCCTCCCCATCGAGAAGCAGCCGGTTCAGGCTCGTTACTTCACCTGCATCCAAACATGAACGGGCCAGCTCCTCGCCCATCCGGGCAACTTGTTCTTCCAGGGCATCTCCTTCCAAGGACAAAAAGAGCTTCCCCAACCGATACTCCATGCTTTCACCGCTCCATTCCCCCAGCAATGGATCAATCTCTCCCATGACCTTGGTGAACATCTTCAGCTTTTTGTCCAGCAGGAACAGGACGTGCTCCTCGATGCTGTTGCAAGCAACCAGGTTGAGGCCCAAGATCGGCCGAGTCTGTCCTAACCGATCTACCCGGCCCAGCCGCTGGGCTAGGCGCATTGGGTTCCAAGGCAAATCGAAGTTGACCAACAGACGGCAAAATTGCAGGTTCCGGCCCTCCCCTCCCGCCTCTGTACTGATCATCACCCGGCACTCATTTCGGAACATCGTCACGGCCTGATCTTTTTCAGCCTGGCCCATGGCGCCATGAAAGAGGCAATAGGAAACGCCATATTCTTCTAAGCCCGCGGCGATCAAGGCCTGTGTCCTCCGGAAGGAAGTGAAGATCAGCGCCTTCTCATCTTGGTGCTGCGCCAAAAAATCCAGCAGGGCGTCAATCTTCCCATGGCCGCTTGGCCTAGCTGCCAGGTTTGCCAGGTCCATGAAAGTGTTCTGTATGTCTTCAGACACCTTGCCTCGCCTAGACATGAGTTCCAAGGTCCGTCTGGCTGCCCAAGTGCTGCTGCAGATTTCCCGGAGAATTAGGACCAGGAATAATAAATTCTGGGGACGGTCAGAGCTTTGCCGGTAAAGTCGACGCAGCTCCACCAGGGCCGTATCGTAGAATTCCCTCTCCTGGGGGGCAAAGTGGACCGCCTTCGTTATTATACGTCGATTAGTCAGGGGAAGCATGGCGGCCTTCCGGCTGGTTCGCACCATTACTTCACCCAAGAGGCGGCGCAAATGGGGCAAATTCCGGGGCGAGCGGCGATCGAAGGTGAATGTGCGTCGGAACTGGCTGTAGGTGGCCAGCTGCCCGGGCTGGAGCAGGGTCACCAGATTATAGAGTTCTTGCAGGTCGTTTTGCAGGGGAGTGGCCGTGAGAAGAAGCACATACTTTTTCTTAATCCCATCCACAAAGCGATAATTGATGGTCGCCTTGTTCTTCAGATGATGGGCCTCGTCGACGATTACCAGATCCCACATGACCTTTTGGATGACTTGGGCGTGCTGGGGTCTTTTGGCCGTATCCAGGGAAGCCAATACCACCGGACCCTGTTGCCAATGCTGGGTGCTTCTGGCCTCAACGACCTGCAGCCTAAACTTGTTCTTGAGTTCTTCCCGCCATTGGCTGACAAGGGAAGCCGGGGTTAGAATCAACGCCCGGCGGACAAGACCCCGCAGCAGGTATTCCATCAGGATTGCCAAGGCTTCAATGGTCTTCCCCAGACCCACCTCATCGGCTAGGATAGCCC
>JAAZLZ010000010.1 GCA_012799075.1 Bacillota bacterium | reverse complement strand
GACCGATAAGATCGAAGTCCAGGTCTTTCCCGCGGCTCAGCTGGGCAATGAAAAGGACTTGCTCGAGGGAACCATGTTTGGCGGGGTGGATATGTTCCAGGTGAGCCCCGGAGCCATCAGCCTCATCCAACCGGAGTTTGCCATCCTAGACTGCCCCTACATTTTCCGTGATGTGGACCATCTGGAGAGGGTGCTCCACAGCGAAGTCATGCAGCCCCTCTATGACAAGCTGGAGTCCAACCGGGGGATCAAGATCCTAGACGCCTTCTGGTACTACGGGACCAGGCACCTGACCACCAAGGACAAACCGATCGATAAGCCTGCGGACCTGGCCGGGATGCTCATCCGGGCCCCGGAGCAGCCCATTTACCTGGAAACCGTCAAGGCCATGGGTGCAACGGCCACCCCTGTGGATTTTGCCGACCTTTATCTGGCCTTGAAGCAAGGGACGGTGGACGGCCAGGAGAACCCGGTGGCCACTATCTATACCTACAAGTACTATGAAGCCCAGAAATACTTGATGCTGACGGGCCATATGATTCGGACCATCGTCGTTGGGATTAACGCCGACTTGTTTGACAGTCTGTCCCCCGATCTGCAGGAGATCCTGGTAGAGTCCCTCTTGGAAGCCGGCAACTACAACAAGGAGCTCATGGTCAAAGCCGAGGAGGATCTGATGGTCGAGCTGCAAAACTTGGGGATGGTCATCGTCGAACCTGATGTTGAGGCCTTCCGGGAGGCAACCAAGGTAGTGGCCGATATTTTCGAAGACAAGTGGGGCCGCGACCTCTACGAAGCCATCGTCAACTACAAGTGATGGGCCAGGCTCCCCCGCTCTGCGGGGGGGCCTTGGGCTAGGAGGGACCTTCGTTGAACAAAAGGGTGCGTCTTTTCTTTGCCAACTTCGAAGAAGTAGTCTGTGTCATTCTTTTGACTTGCATCTATTTCATTCTCCTGACCCACGTCATCCTGCGCTATCTTTTCGGGCGTCCCATTCCATGGTCCGAAGAAGTCAGCCGTTACTTTTTTGTATGGGTCACCTTCCTCGGGGCGAGCGTCGCCCTCAAGCGCAGGGCCCATGTGACCGTGGAGTACTTTGTTTCCTTCTTATCTGTCAGATGGAGGGCTTATCTGAAGCTTGGGATCGACTTAGCCGTTTTTGCCTTCCTTATCCTTGTCGGCCGCCTTGGGGCAGAGCTTGCCCTTAAGACCTACACCATTGAGACCGCGGCCTTAGGATGGCCATGGACTTATGTTTATGGGGCGCTGCCCGCAGGCAACTTCTTCATGTTGATTGCTCTCGGTCGATTCATCTGGCAGGACATCGGCAAGATCCGGCAAGGGCAGTACGATCAGTTGTCAAGCATCGTTGATGAATCCATCTAAACTGTTTGGAGGGGACTTCCCATGGGCCTGTTATTAGGATTGCTGCTAGTCTTGATCGCCCTAAGCGTTCCCGTCGCCTTTGCCTTAGGGATTACTTCGTATGTGTACATGGTCGTCAATGGACTTCGCCTGCTGCCCATGCCCCAACGCATGGTCGCCGGCGTGGACAAATTCGTCTTCTTGTCCATCCCCTTTTTCATCCTGGCGGGCAACTTGATGAATACCGGCGGGGTGACCCGTCGGCTCTTCGGGTTTGCCACCGAGCTAGTCGGCTGGATTCCGGGGGGGCTAGGCCATGCCAACGTGGTGGCCAGCGTCATCTTCGCCGGCATGTCGGGGGCGGCCATCGCCGATGCCGGGGGCTTAGGGACCATCGAGGTCAAAGCAATGGTGGATGCCGGGTATGATGCGGACTTTGCCGCGGGCATCTCCGCAGCATCTTCCACCATCGGGCCGATTATTCCCCCCAGCATTCCCATGGTAGTCTATGCATCCCTCGCGGGGGTGTCGGTGGGAGGACTTTTCCTTGCCGGCGTGATCCCAGGTCTCCTGATGGGCTTGTCTTTGATGATTATCGTTTATATCATAGCAAAGAAGCGGAATTACCCCGTCCATGACCGGCTGAAGCTGCCGGAGCTTTGGGTGGCTTTCAAAAAGGCGTTCTTGCCCCTCATCACCCCCTTAATCATCCTGGGCGGGATCATTTTTGGCATCTTCACCCCTACGGAAGCGGCCATCATTGCCTCCACCTATGCTTTGATCCTAGGCGTTTTCGTTTACCGGGAGATCAAGCCGTCTGAGCTTTACGATATACTCTTAACGACAGTGAACACCACGGTCATCGTGGTCTACATCATGGCCGTCGCCTCTATCTTTGGCTGGATCATGGCCCGGGAGCAAGTGCCCCAGGCGGCGGCCCGGTTTCTTTTGTCCCTATCGGACAACCCCCTGGTGGTGCTTTTCATCATCAATATCTTCCTTCTTATCGTCGGCCTGTTCATGGAGACGGGGGCAGCCCAGGTCATCTTGGTTCCCGTCCTTGCCCCCTTGATCCACGAATTGGGGATCGACCCCATCCACTTTGGGGTGGTGATGGTCTTGAATCTCATGATCGGCCTCATCACACCGCCAGTGGGGGTGTGTCTCTACGTCATCGCCAATGTGGCCGGGATCTCCTTTGAACGGACTGTACGGGCAACGGCCCCTTTTCTAATTCCATTGATTATCGTCCTCCTCATCGTAACTTACGTCCCCCAGGTCACCCTCTTCCTTCCCCGCCTATTGCTGAAGTTCTAATGATTAACAGCAGGTTCCGTTGGGGGAGAGGCCATCTCCCCCTTCTATAATTGTAGAAACCGTAAAAAGATGCAGGAAACAAAGACTTCGGGAAGGAATATTCAATTAGCGACTATGCAAATACAGATGGACTCGGAGGTAAGATCGTGGAATCTATTCGTGTTGATGCTGGGCAGCTCATCTCTTTTTGTACGGAAGCATTAAGTCAAACAGGTCTGAGTGCAGATGATGCCAAGGTTACAGCTGAGATTATCGTTGAGTGCGACATGAGAGAGGTTGCATCCCATGGTGTAGTTGCCCTTCCCCACTATATCCGGCAGATGCAAGAAGGCGGTATTGATGTCAAGGCCGAACCTACCATTGAACGAGAAGGACCGGCGTACGCGTTGGTCAATGCCAATGCTGGCGTGGGTCACCTGAGCGGCTACAAGGCTACTAAGCTGGCCGTCAAGAAAGCCAAGGAAGCCGGAATTGGCGTAGTCGCGGTGAAAAACAGCAATCATTACGGCGCTGGCGCCAGTTATGCCCTCATGTGCGCCAGGGAGGGGATGATCGGCGAGGCTTTCAGCAATGCTCCGCCGACCATGAGCGTCACCGGAGGCCGGGGCCGCAACATCGGCAACAACCCCTATGCCATGGCTGCTCCCGCCGGACGGCATGATCCGGTGGTTTTGGACATGGCCATGAGCGTGGTTGCCGCCGGCAAGATCGTGAATTATGCCACCGCTGGCCAGCCCATCCCCGAAGGCTGGATGCTGACTAAGGACGGTCTACACACGACCAACCCCGATGATTTCATGGCCGGGGGTGCCCTTCTTCCCTTCGGCGGCTATAAAGGCTACGGCCTGGCCATGTTTGTTGAAATCCTCGCGGGCGTTCTGTCGGGCGCCGGGCTCACCGACGAAATGATCAGCTGGCGGCTCAAGCCCGATGTTCCCACCTTGACGGGCCACTTCATCCAGGCCATCAACATTGAAGCCTTCATGCCCTTAGATGAGTTTAAGGCCCGGATGGATCGGCTCATCGACAAGATGCACAACGCTCCCAAGGCGCCCGGGTGCGAGCGGATTTATGTTCCGGGCGAACTGGAGAATAATGCCTTTAAGAGGGCCCAAGAAGAAGGAGTCATCCTGGCTAAGGGCACCTTCGACGGACTGGTCAAGATGGCCGTTGACTTAGGGATTGATTTCCCCTTTGAGGGCCAAGCCTAAAGAAAGGATCGGGTTGAATTGCGGGAAAACCTTTTCAGGAAGAGGATCAAGGAGGGGAAGCCTACTTTAGGCACCCACATCCACAGCACCTGGCCTGGCACCGTTGAGATCATTGGTTACACGCGAACCGTCGACTACATCGAATTTCTAGGGGAGTACTCGGCCTATGATCTAGACTGGCTAGACAACTTTGCCCGGCTGACGGAGCTTTATGGTCTCTCTTCAATGCTCAAAGTCGATCAAAGCTTAGAGACCTTCCTGGCCCAGCGGGCAGTAGGCTCAGGCATTCAAAGCATTCTGTTCACCGACATTAGGAATCAGGAAGAAGCCCGGCGGGCTGTGAAAGCCGTCCGGGCTGAGGTCCCCGGCGGCGGGATCTTGGGCTGCGCCATGCGCCGGGATGTGGGCTACCTCTTGGAGATCGGCTCCAAGGCCTATGTCAAGGCTGCCAACGATACCGTCGTCGCCTTCATGATCGAAAAGAAGGAAGCCTTGGATAATCTCGATGCCATCTTGGATGTGGAAGGACTGGATATGGTCCAGTTCGGTCCTTGCGACTATTCCTTAAGCCTGGGGATCCCAGGCCAGTGGAGCCGCCCGGAGGTGAAAGAAGCCGAACGGAAGGTGATCACCAAGGCCCTGCAAAAGGGAATCCTTCCCCGGGTGGAGCTGTTTGACTTCGATGAGGCCAAAGAATACTTGGATATGGGAGTGCGCCATTTCTGCATCGGGTACGATGTGGTCATCCAGTACAATTGGCTGAAAGACCATGCCGGTCGGCTAAAAGAAATCCTCAGCGAATAAGGCAAAGGGCGCTGCTTAGGCGGCGCCCTCTTACTGCAAGCGGTCCACATTCAGTTTGATTCCCCGGCGCTTGTTGACATCTTCCTTGGGGATGGTGATCTCCAGAACCCCATCCCGGTAATTGGCCCGGGCCTCATTGGGCTTTACCTGAGTGGGGAAGGGAATGCTCCGGTGGAAGCTCCCATAACGGCGTTCTTTCAGCCGGTATCCCCTATCGGTCTGTTCCCGTTCGCCCATGGTCTCCCCCCGCAGGACTAGGCTGTCTTCATTGACGGTGATATCCAAATCCTTCGGATCAATCCCCGGCAGCTCCGCGCTGACAATCACTTCCCCGTCCGTTTCCCTGATATCCACCGGAGGCCACCAGGTCCATCCGGGGGAGGGGAGCATCCCGATCTGGCGGACGG
>JAAZLZ010000109.1 GCA_012799075.1 Bacillota bacterium | reverse complement strand
TTTCGCCATGAAGTTGGCCGTTGCAGGAGCTACGACAACTATTTCTGCTTCCCCAGCCAGTCGCATTTGCTCCAATGTTACCCTAGGGTCACTAGTGAACATTTCCGTGTAGACGTGCCGACCGGTAATGCTTTGAAAAGTCAGGGGTTGAACAAATCGCTGAGCACATTCCGTCATCACAACATCGACATTGGCGCCTGCACGCATTAATTGACTGGCTAGATCCACCGCCTTGTACGCGGAGATGCTGCCAGTAACGCCCAGGATGACCCGTTTATTACGCAAATTCACAACCCACCCCCTCCTGACGAAAGACTTATCTCGTTTGATCGAATCACAGTTGATTTCTCCTTGTCAACGACTTCCCAGCCCTGGGAGGGCCAATTTGCCCGCTCCAATTGTATAGACTCTCCTCCTGCCGGTCCCAACTACCAGTTGACTTGGGACAACTGACCTTTTAGTCCGGAAAGCATCATCGCCATTTCCGTTCCCAAGGCAATGAACTGGAAGCCTTCCTGTATCCTCCTGTTCGCACCCTGGGCATCGCCCACGTGGATCCCAGGAGCAACCCCATACTTGAGGGCTGTCTTGCGAACATGTTCAATTGCTTCGTTCACCCGGGGCTCGTCCTTGGCCTTCGCCGGATTGATGCCCATGGAGGACATCAAATCCCAAGGCCCTACAAAACAGGCGTCAATCCCGGGAACACTGAGGATCTCCTCCGCGTTTTCCACCGCATCGATATGCTCAGCCTGGACGACCACCAAAATCTCCTCATTGGCCCGTTCGATGTAGGTCTCTTGGTCCGCATCAAAACTGATGAGGTAGCGGGCGCTGCCTAGACTGCGGGCACCCGTCGTTGGGTACTTGGCGGCTTCCACAACGGCTTCCGCTTCAGCCCGGCTGTTGACCATCGGCACGATGATCCCCCAGGCCCCTGCATCTAGCACCCGTTTGATGTTCTCCCCAGTATTCCAGGGAAGGCGAACCATGGGCGCCACACGGGCTGGAACCATGGCCATAAAAACGCGGGCTAGACTCTCAATGCAGACCGGGCTGTGTTCCATATCCACCGAAATCCAATCGAAACCGAGACGGGCAACCTGTTCAGCAATCAGGGGCTCGGGGACAAGGAGCCATGCTCCAATGCTTGGTTTTCCCTCTTTGAGACGCTGTTTCACGTGATTAACTCGCACCCTCGACTCCTCCTTTAGAAGCGTCCCCTTCAAGACGCAATAATAGTTCTACTCCTTACTTTAGACGTCAAACTCCCTTTCCCTTCACAACTTCGAGCACTTCATCACAAATAAGGGGGATTGCTGTCATCATGGCTGCAGCGACTTGGTATAAATCAGCATATCATCCCCCGGGGAATAGTAGTTGGCGATGGTTCCTTCCAGGATGTACCCCGAGCGACGATAGAGTCGCCGGGGAGCCTCATAGGCGCTTTGGGATGAAGTCTGCAGGATAATCAGACGACCGCCTGCGGCGGCGATTGCCTCTTCCGCCCACATTAGGAGTCGCCAGCCGATTCCCTGATGTTGGAACCTGGGATCCACTGCAATCCAGTAGATGTCAAAGGTGCCTTCCGTCAAGGGGGTGGGCCCATAGCACACATAGCCAAGGGGCGCATTGTCCCCGATGAAGACGAAAACGTTGTAACCTGAGTCCCTATCTAGGGTCCCGGCATCAAAAACTTCCAAAGCGCATTTGATCTCGGCAGGTCGAAAGGCCCTCGTCCGGATAAGAATCCCCTTAATGGCTGCCCGATCCTTTTGGGCAGCAGGTCTAATGCTCCCGTCCACTAGATCGCCTTCTTCCTAGCTGCGAAAGACTCCAACGCCAAGTCAACAATCATTTGAATGAGCTCCTCATAGGGCCAGCCCATGGCTTGAGCGGACCGGGCAAAGCCTGCCGTCCTGCTTATGTCGGGGTTGGGGTTGATGTCGATGACGTGGGAATTCCCTTGGGGTCCGCCCGGAAATCCACCCGGCTGTAGCCCTGCAATCGAAACAGATGAAAGACCCGCCGGGCCGCCTCCCGGAGGGGCTTGTCCTCCTCAAGAAGCTCATCGTCCCAGTAAGGCGTACTGCCCAAGTATTCCGGAGAGGTGGGGACCCATTTGGCCCGGTAGCTTAAGATCGGTAGATGGCCGGAGGGCATGCCCCCATAATCAATCCGGCCCATGAGAAGGAACTGGGGCTGTTCATGACCCATCAGGGCAATGGTTGCTTCCTCGCCGGGCAAGTATTCCTGCACAATCAGCTCCTGGTCGCCCCTTAGCCCTTTCTTTAGCTGCTGCCAATCATGAACTACCGAGCTGCCATCGATGCCGATGCTTCCATCTTCACACGCTGGCTTGATGATTAGGGGAAACTCCACTGGATCAGGTACATCCCAGCCAGTCCAGGAACGGGGCGTTGGAATGCCATGGGCTGTCAAGATGCCATGGGCGATGTTCTTGTTGCACGTTAGGGCCAAGGCTTCTGGGCCGGCCCCAGTGAAGGGAAGATCCAGCCACTGCAGGATTGCCGCAAAGCAAGTTTCCGAGTAGTCCTTTCCACCGATGCTTTCCACCAGATTGAAGACCAGGTCAACATGGGCTTGGGATAGTCTCGCCAGCTCCCCCCGGGGGTCCAGTCCAACAGCCAAGATGTCCACCGTATGTCCAAGCCTTCGCAAAGCCCAAGCAACATCTTCCACTTCCGTCAGCACGCCTTGATAGGCCAAGGTCCCCCGGCCATGGGGGTCAAGGCTTGCCTGGGGCGCGTTAAAAGCAATGAGGACCCTCAAACCCCATCCCTCCACCTGCTGTACTCAAGACCAATATATACCTGTCGGGCAATACCCACAAGAGCATCTTTGAGAACATTTGACAGTTTGGACAGGAATTAGGCATAATCTGGGGAAAACTTGCTCTGTAACCCATCCTTGTCCTTTGGAGGAGGCGACACTGTGCTGCGAGTAGCAATCATTGGTGGGGGGCGGGGCGGGCTCGTCATTCTCAAAACCCTGCTGCAGGTTCCTGACATTCAAATCGTGGGAATTGCCGATATCAATCCCCAGGCCCCTGCCCTCAACCTGGCGCGAAGCAACCGGATTCGAGCGACCACCAACATGGAAGATTTGCTGAAAGCTACCGGCAAACAAATTGTCATCGAAGCCACAGGGGTTGAAGCGGTTCGGCGAAGGATTCACGATCTAGCAGGACCTGAGACGACAGTTGTTGATTCCGATGCCGCTCTCTTGATGATGTCCATCGTCAGGTCTAAAGAACAGGTTATCAACACTCTGGAAGAACAGGTGGGCAACCTGGCACAGGTTACTAATCAGCTGGCCGCAACTAACCGGGAATCGGCGGTGAGTCGAGAGGATAACTTGAATAGACTCCTCGAAGCAGCCCACAGCCTTCAGGAACTAGCCCGGACTAGCCGGACCCGTTTGGAGGAAACCGGGGAAATCCTCGATTTCATTGGCAACATTGCCGATCAGACGAAGCTTTTGGGATTAAACGCTGCCATCGAAGCCGCCCGGGCCGGAGAGCATGGCCGCGGTTTTTCCGTGGTCGCCGACAGCATCCGCAGCCTGGCGGAAGAAGCCATCGGTTCCGCCAGGCGAATCGCCAGGATCCTTCGGGATATCGAAGTAGCCTTCGAGCAATCATTGGATCAATCAAAGGAAGTGCTCAGTCAAACAAACATGGTCACTAGCAATCAGAAAAACGCCGACGGCAAAATGCAGGAGCTTATCCAGCAGCTAGAAGGTATGGGCTGTGTGCTTGAAGATTTGATTAGAACTGGTCAATAGGGATTGAAGCCGGGTGGAAAACCCGGCTTCAACGCTAAATCTGGCGACTTGCCAAAAGGGCCCAAAGCTCTTCCCTATCGGGGAACCGCCCCTTGACTACCAGTTCCCCATCGATGGCAATCCCTGGGGGCACCCGCAAGCCATAGGTTAAGGCCACACCAAGATCGTTTTCCTTGTCGACTTGGACGTTGCCCAGTTCTGCGGCAATGTGCTGGAGAGTGCGAAAGAGCCGGTCGCAGCTTGAGCAGCCTTCAACACCGAACACTTTGACTTCCATGGGTGATCCTCCTTTTGTCAAGACCGCGGCTGATACTTCAGCAGCCGGGTAGCGTTTAAGATTACCAACAGAACGCTCAGTTCATGGATAAGCATCCCCGAGCCCAGGATGACGCGGCCGCCAAGGACGCCGGCCAATAGAAGAAAGACAACAGCTACGGCAAAGAATAGGTTCTGCCTAATGTTCTTCAAGGCAGCCCGGCTAAGCTCGATGATGTAGACAAGTCGGGAAAGCCGATCGTCCATCAAGGCCACATCGGCCGTTTCGATGGCCACATCGGTGCCGATGGCTCCCATGGCAATGCCCACATCGGCCTGGGCCATTGCCGGCGCGTCGTTAATCCCATCACCCACCATGGCGACCCGCCGTCCTTGGGCTTGAAGTTCGGCGATGACCCTAGCCTTATCTTCCGGCAGGACCCCCGCACGGAACTGATCGATGCCCACAGCCTCCGCCACCGCCCGGGCCGTCCCCGGGTTGTCGCCCGTAAGCATGACTGTCTCCTTCACACCGGCCTTTTTCAAGGAGCGAACCAACTCCCGGGCATCTTGGCGAATGGTGTCAGCCAGGGAAATGGCGCCGATGATCTGGCGGCCTTGGGCGAGCAGGATGACGGTTCTCCCCTGGGCGGCTTCTTCATCAAGGTGCAGCCGGATATGCTCCGGGATGGAAAGCCCTTCCCGTTCCAGCAGCTTCTCATTGCCCAAGAGCACAGGCTTGCCCTCCAGGGTGCCCTTGACTCCATGACCGGTCAGGACGGTAAAGTCATCAACGGGCGGATATTCCAGTCCTTCCTCATTGGCCTGGGCAATAATTGCTTTGGCCAGCGGGTGCTCCGAGTAGCGCTCCAAGGCCGCAGCCTGGGTTAGTACCATATCCCGCCCTACTCCAAAGCCCTCCACTCCCACCACCTGGGGTTCACCTTCCGTCAGGGTGCCGGTTTTATCCAATACCACCACATCGATGGCCCCAAGCATCTCCAGGTGCTCCCCGCCCTTGACTAGGACTCCTCTCCGGGCAGCATTGCCGATCCCGGCGACGATGGAAATGGGGGTTGCAATCACCAAGGCCCCAGGACAGGCAATGACCAGCAAGGTTAGGGCCAGGAGGACATCCCGGGTGATGATGTAGACGAGCACAGCTAGAACCATGATTCCCGGGGTGTAGTAGCGAGCAAACCCTTCGACAAACCGCTGAACCGGGGCCGTCTTCTCCTGGGCCTCTTCCACTAAGTGGATGATACGGCTGAAAGTGGTGTCATCCCCAACCTTGTCCGCAACCAGCTCCAGATAACCCGTCTGGATGATGGTGCCGCTGTAGACGCCATCTCCCAGGCCCTTTTCCACCGGCATGGACTCGCCCGTGATCGGGGCCTGGTTTACGGAAGCTTCGCCTTTGATGATGTGTCCATCGACGGGGATCTTCTCCCCCGGCCGCACCAGTACCGTCTCACCCTTTTGCACCTCTTCAGCCAAGACCTGAAGCTCCACCCCATCCCGGATGACGGTGGCCCGCCGGGGAGCCAATTCCAACAGCTCCCGCAGGGCCTGACGACTCTTGTCCATCGTTCGTCCTTCCAAGTAGGAGCCAAAGGCAAACAGGAAGGTGACCACCGCGGCTTCCCAGTATTCTCCGATCAGAATAGCCCCTAATGCGGCGGTGGTGACCAGGGCCTCGATCCCAAGCACCCGGTAGCGCAAGGCAAACAAGGCTTGGCGAGCGATCTTGTGACCGGCCAAAAGGGCGGCCAGGATCATTCCCCCATTGGTCCACAGGGAGGGAAGGAATTGTCCCCGGGCCCCCAGCCAACTGATTAGAATCAGGACCCCGGCGGCAACTGTGGGTGCCGACCGGCTGCGCCGGAGAAAGGTGATCAGCCCGCTCTCCCTTCTTTGTTCCAAAGCATAGATGCCCATGCTAACCCCCCCTAGGTTCCGATTACTTTGTAGCCCAGGCCGGCAATCACCTGAGCGATCCGGTCCGGATCGGTCAAGGCCGGATCATAGTCGACGACAGCCGTTGCCGTCACATAAGCCACCCGGGCCTTGAGCACACCCTTTTCCCGTTGCAAAACCTGCCCGATTTTTTGGGCGCAGGTGGGGCAGGCCAGTTCCTCTAAACGTAAACGTACAGTTTCCATCGTTGGAGCCTCCCTTGCATGATTTGCAAGTCCATCATAGCCCCAGCGGGGAAATCTTTTTATGATCTAGATCAAATTTTAATTGGGTTTAACAAAAAACTTGGGAAGGGCGGATTACTCGAACTGAAGCTGTTCGAGGGCGGCCGGGTCCTTGAGGATGATCTGCTTCTGCCCAATGATGGCAATGAAACCATCTTCCTGGAGGGCGCTAAGCCGGCGGCTCAGGGTTTCTTGGGTGGTCCCGATGAGGTGGGCCAGTTCTTCCCGAGAGGCCACCAGTTCAAGGGTGATGCTGCCCTGGGGATCCTTCCGGCCCGATTTGGCGGCAAGCTGAAGGAGCAGGGAGATAACTCGCTGCTCGCTGTTTTTGATGCCCAAATCTTCGATTAGCTGTTCGGCCTCGCTTAGGCGGTGGCTCAAGGCCCGGATCACCTTCAAGGCCGTTTCCGGGTTTTCCCGCAGAACGCCATCCACATGATTCTTTTGAATGGTGCAGATGGACGTTGGCGCTAAAGCCTCCGCGTTAAAGGGCACAGGTTCTTCACTGAACAGGGAAAGCTCGCCGAAGAAATCCCCCGGTTCCAAGAACCGAAGGATCTGTTCCTTTCCTTGGGGTGAGATGCGGTTGATCTTGACCCGTCCGGTGCGAACAATGTGAAGGCTGCCGCCCGGGTCTCCTTGGGCGATGATAAGCGCTCCTTTGGGGTAGGTCCGGGAAACCAGGGCTTCGTGGAGCCTAACCAGCTCCGATAGGCCCAGGTCCGCAAAGATCGGGACGCTGGCGGCACAGATATGTTCCCGGCAAGTATGATCCACTTCCTCACCCCCAGCAATTGGCTGGCCTTAGGTTATCATGGGGGCAAGGGAGTGTCAACGACTCCTCAGATTCCCAGCAGCCTTTGCTTTAGAGCCGCATCATCAAGGATCTCCTTGGCATCCCCCTCATAAACCATCTCCCCCTTGCTCATCACATACACCCGGTCGGCGATGCTTAAGGCCTTGGGGTGTTGTTCCACAAGGAGAATGGACATGCCCTTTTCTTTCAAGGTTTGAATGATCCTGATTACCTCCTGGACCATCAAGGGAGCCAAGCCTTCCGTGGGTTCATCCAAGAGGACAAGCTCGGGATTTCCCATTAAGGTCCTGGCAATGGCCAGCATCTGCCGCTCCCCGCCGCTTAGGTATTCACCAACCCGATCAGCCACCTTGGCCAGCTGGGGAAAATGTTCAAAGATGATCTTTTCCGTCCACTCCGCCAGCCCATTTCCCGACGAACCCTTCTTGGCTCCAATATCCAGGTTGCGGCGCACCGTCAAACTGGGAAAAATTCGCCTGTCCTCGGGAACAAAGCCTATTCCCCTTTGGGCAATGACGAAGGAAGGCTTTCCGGTGATATCTTCACCATTGAAGGAAATCCTGCCGTTGGCCGGACTGGTCAGGCCCATAATGCTCCGCAGGGTGGTGGTCTTGCCCGCACCGTTCCTTCCCAGGAGGCAGACTGTCTCCCCCCGTTCGATGGACAAGGACAAGTCAAACAGGATCTGCGCCGCTCCATAAAAAGTATTAATCCCTTCGACCCTCAACATCACGGCATCGCCCCCAAGTAAGCCTCTTGCACCCTGACGTCTTGGCGGACCTCCGCAGGAGTGCCGCTGGCCAGGATTCGCCCTTCATACATGACCAAAATCCGATCGGAAATGGCCATGACCACATCCATGTCGTGCTCCACAACCACCACTGTTACGGCCTGGGCTATCTGCTTGATGTAGGCTGAGATCCGACGTCGCTCATCCGCGGGCAGACCGCTCATCGGTTCATCGAGGAGCAGGATCTTCGGCCTGGTCGTCAGAGCCAGGGCAATCTCCAGGAGACGCTTCTCCCCGTAGGATAAGTACTTGACCTGGCTGCCCCCTTCGTATTCAAGGCCCATTTCGGCGATTATCCGGCTTGTTTCCTCTTCAACGCCGGCTAGTTTTTCCACCCGCCCAAGCAGCTCCTTTCCATAGCCCAGACTGCCCTGGACAGCAACCCAGACATTGTCCCAAACCGTGGATTCCTCAAAGATGTTGAGGATTTGAAAGGAGCGGGAGATCCCCTTCCGGACAATTTGATGAATGGGCAATCCGGTGATGTCTTCATCCCGGAAGAAGATCCGGCCCTCATCGGGCTTGAAAAACCCGGTAATGATGTTGAAGAAGGTGCTTTTGCCGGCCCCGTTGGGTCCAATGATGGATGTAAGCTGTTCTGGATGGATGTCCACGCTTACCCGATTGACGGCTATCAGTCCGCCAAAACCCTTGGTGACATTCTCTGTTCTAATGATCGCCATATTCCCCACCCTCATCCCTTGTGTTTCTTGCGGAGCTTTGCGGCTGCGCCCAGGATCCCTGTGGGCACATACAAGATGACGATGACGAACAGGAGCCCGTAGAATAGCAGCCAATGCTCGAAGTAGGCGCTCAATAGGTCCCGGCAGGTGATGAAAATAGCGGCGCCAACCACCGGTCCGAAGAAGCTGACAGTGCCTCCCCCCAACAAGGTCATCATGACTACATTCCCCGATTGGACCCACTCGAGACCAAAGGCATAGGCCGAGTTGATGAGAAAGGTATACAAGGATCCTCCAAGGGCAGCGAAGAGCCCGGAAATTGTAAAGGCCGCCCACTTATAGGCTTCTGTGTTGTAACCCAGGTACTTTGCCCGCAGCTCATTTTCTTTGATGGCCCGTAGCACCCGGCCAAAGGGGGAGTGGACGATTCGCCAGATGATAACGGCACATAAAGCAAAGACGGCCAAGACGAAGTAGTAGTAGGCAATCGGGTTCCTCAGATTGACTGCCAGATTGACAAGCTTTAGAGTCTGCCGATCGATGCCCGTGAGCCCCGTCTCCCCACCGGTGAATTCATCCCAACGGAACGCGATGAAGAAAAACATCTGGCTGAAGGCAATGGTGAGCAAGGAAAAGTAGATCCCCCGCTTGTTGGCGACAATCAGGCCCACCAGGGCGGCAAACAACCCCCCAACGAGGGTGCCGATGAGCAAGCATAGCCATAAGCTGTGGCTTAACCGCAAAAAGGCAATGGCTGCTCCATAGGCCCCGATGCCGAAGTAGGCGCCATGGCCGAAGGACGTTAAACCCGTGTAACCAAGAAGGATATTAAACCCCAGGGCAAACAAAGACCAGATGACCACTTCCGTGCCCAGGGACAAGAACCGGCCGATGAGGGGGATCGCGGGGAATGCGGCGAAGATGATGACCATCACCGCCAGGGGATGGATGGACCGAAATAGTCCCGGGAAAGCCCTCTGCTTTGCAGTGCTTTGGCTTTTGATCACGGCAGGCTCACACCTCCAAGATGCTCTTTTCCCCCATCAGTCCCCGGGGACGCCAAATCAGGACCAGGGCCATGAGAAGATAGGGGACCAAGTCCGAGATCCGGGGAAAGATCATCACGCTGATGCTTGTGGAAATGCCGATGATTAACCCGCCGATGATGGTCCCCCAGAAGCTCCCTATCCCCCCGAGAACGACAATCAAATAGGACGGCATTAAGATCGCGGTGCCCATGGGCGGGCGAATGCTCCAGATCGGGGCGGCAATGACCCCGGCAATGCCGGCCAGGACGGCACCTAGGGCGAATACCAGGGAACGCATCCAGGGCAGGTTCTTCCCCAAGGCCATCACCATCTCCGCATCGAATGCACCTGCCCGGATAACGGCTCCATAGGGGGTGCGCATCAGGAAATACCAGACGGCAAGGATGACCAGGATGGCCAAGGCTGCCAGAAACAGGCGGTAGCGAGAGTAAAGCATGAACCCCAAATCGAGGGAGCCGGCAACGAAGGCAGGCGCGGTGACCGAGCGGCCCACCCGCCCCCAAATCATGCGAATCACCTCTTCTAGAGCCATAGACAAACCGAAGGTCAACAGCAGACCAAATAGGGGGTTCTGGCCATAGACCCGACGGACTAGGAAGAATTCGATAGCCAGCCCCATCAAACCCACCAACAACGGTGCAACAAGCATGGACAGCCAAAAACCAAGGAAAGGTTGGAGCGTATAGGCCAAATAGGCACCGTAGGCGAACAAGACGCCATGGGTAAAATTGATGACTTCCATTACACCTAGAATCAAGGTGAAGCCTAGGGCCACCACCGCATAGATCAAGCCAAGGACGATGCCGTTTAGGGTAAAGGCCATTAGCGTGCCCAGCACAGACTAGACACCCCTTTCATGGGGGCGGTGGGAAATCCCCACCGCCCCAATTGCTTACTCATCGGGCAATTTCTCCAGCTGAACGGGATTCTCTTCCCTGCTTCGAATGATGTTGGGTCCAAGCTCCCACCCGACAACTTCAAACAGGTCCGTTCGGTCCTTCATTTCCTCAGGTTTCTTTGACCGGACAATGTAGAAGGGCCGGACGAATTGATGATCCCATTCCTGAATATAGGCAGGACCTGGTCCAAGGGACTCTCCTTCGGGGATGACATGGCCTTCCAGGGCCCGGATCACATCGGGCACGTTCAGGGACTGGGCCCTGTCGATGGCTTTGGCCAGCTCCCTTAAGGCAAGGTACCCATTCACCGTATTCTGGGTGGGCACCGGCATCAAGGCTCCCCGATACTTCTGCTGGTACCTGCCAACAAATTCGGGCACACCCGGAGCATCCACGTAATGGTACCATTCGGTGCCGTGGAACCCCACGTTCTTCTCAGGCCCCGCGGCCCACGGGTCTTCGTAATCGTAGAGGGTATAGACGATGGTCATTTCTTTGTAAATGCCAAATTCGTAAATCTGTTCGATGAGGGCAGCCCGATCGATCCCTCCCACGGTGATCACTATCGCATCTGGCTTGGCAGCCCTGGCGCGAAGCAAGAACGCGCTAAAGTCCCTGGTCCCCAGGGGCACCTTCAGCTCGCCAACTTCCGTCCCGCCATGCTCTTTTAACACCTCGCGCCCCCATTTGGTTCCCGACCATCCCCATGTATAGTCATGGGTAAGGAAAAACCACTTATCGCCGACTTCCTTCAGCACGTAGGGCCCTAAAGCCCGGAGGGCCATGGCCATGTCCGGGCAAACCCGGAACATGTAGCGAGTGCCGTACTCCACCCCGGTAATTTCATCAGAGTTTTGGTTGGTTGCAATAAATAGGACCTGGTAGCGTTTGGCTACCTCGGAGAGGGAAGCGGCCACGGAACTGCTAACTCCGCCCATTAAGAACTTAATGCCCTCGACTTCAATCAGCCGACGGGCCTTGCGCGCGGCCACCGCAGGATCTGTTTCCGAATCCTCAACCATCAGTTTGATTTTTTTGCCTCCCAAAATTCCCCCCGCGGCGTTAATCTCATCCGCAGCCATCTCCATACCCCGTCGCTCTGCCGCCCCATGATCGGCATAGTTCCCACTTGCCGGGCTGATCACCCCAATCACAATTTCCCCATTGGCACATGCCGCGGCTGTACAAAAGAGCACCAGCAAAACGAACCCGATCATTCTCACCGCTTTGGCACCCATGAACAACAGCCTCCTTTCAATAATCACTGCCCGTTGTCCTTCTTTTCCGGTGTTTTCATTGTTCTCTATTTTTTTCTGATATCCTTCTTTGTGAGTACATTCTGTAATGACGGCAATCAGGCTGCCAGTCCGGCTTGGAATGGAAGGCAATAAGGGGATAAAAAAAGCCTGTGATTAATCACAGGCTAATAGTTTCCCGGCAGTGACCTACTCTCCCACCCCGTTGCCAGGGCAGTACCATGGGCGCTGGAGGGCTTAACTGCTGTGTTCGGAATGGGAACAGGTGTGGCCCCTCCGCCATCATCACCGGGA
>JAAZLZ010000108.1 GCA_012799075.1 Bacillota bacterium | reverse complement strand
TCCGGGCCCGGAAGGCTTCCACATCCACATCGACGAAGGTGACCCCTTCCTGCTCCATCTGGTTGCGATAGTTCAGCTCTTCCTGTCTGCTCAGCTCGGTCTCATACACCCCGGCTTCAAGGGCGCACTCCCGGAGGATTTGCTGGTATTCCGGGGATAGGCCTTCAAGAAGCTTAGTGTTGATGATCACCGTATTCAAGTAGCGGCTGTGGGCAGTTAGATTGAGGTACTTGGCGTGCTCGTGGAACCCGCTGGTGTAAATCCAGTTCAAGGGGCACTCCATAGCATCGACTACCCCTTGCTGCAGGGCCGAGTACACCTCAGGAAAAGCAAGGGGCGTGGGATTGGCTCCCATGGCCCGCCAACTCTCAGCGTGGAGGGGCAATTGATCAACACGGATTTTTACGCCCTTCAGGTCATCGGGATTGCGGATGGGTTTCTTGGCAAGGAGATGACGGGTTCCCTGCTCCCAGTTCATGGCCAGGATGGTGATGCCGGCATTTTTCTCATAGTCCTGGACAAAGGGTGCAAAGGGAGGGCCTGCCTGAACGCGATGCATTGTTTCCGCGTCAGGCCAGATATAGTACATGACAAAGATGTTCCATGGTTTACTGTAGCTGGCTAATTGTCCATCACCGATGGATGCCATGTGAACAGCGCCACTTCTAACCGCCGACTGGAGCTCAACCTCACCGCCCAACACCCCGCTGGGGAAGACCTGGATTTCAATTGCCCCGTCGGTTCGTTCTTTCACCAGCTCAGCCATGTACTCGGAAGCCTTGGTTACCGGGTGATCCCCTGGAGCGATAAGCCCCATTTTGAATACGAGGGGCTTATCCTTGGCCAATGAAGCGCCAGACACTGCTAGGCTTAAGACCAATACCATTAATAACATGCAACTTGGGCGTTGATGATGCATTTTCTAACCTCCTCTGAGTTGTCTATTATTCTAGCTAAGATTGGTAATGTCCATTTCGAGAAGTGACTGGGAAATCCTCTTTCTGAGCTTAAACTTAGTTGCCCCAAATCGGGTAGGTGGTGATGTTTCTGCTGACCTCCAACATCCGGCGGAGGGAGGGTCGGTAGTCATGCTCATTGATTCAGTCTATTTTGCACTGCCCAAAATAGACTGGGAGGACAAGATGACCTCTAACAGTTATGTGGGGGTCCGCGCAGTCTCATTTAGGAATGGAGGCTAATCACCTCCACGACTCGATATGTTGACATTGGGAAGCGCCGAAATAGGCATGCTAACAAATGAGGAAAAAAGGAAAAAAGGCTTCGGCGACGAACATCAGGGCAAGAAATGGGTGGTACAGGAGGGATCCGCCATGGCAGACATTTGTCTGGGTTGCCTCTCTCCCCATGCCCCATTGCTGATTCCGGAGGTGGGCCGGGAGGACGCTAAGAAAGTACAGGCGACCCGGGCCGCGATGGAAGAGATGGGTCGGCGGGTGCGGGAAGCTATGCCGCAGACAGTGGTGGTTATCTCCCCCCACGGAACGGTCTTTTACGACGCGGTGGGGATCATGACGGAGAAGCGTTTAGAAGGGGATTTCGGGTCCTTTGGTCAAAAAGGGATCAGACTTACATATCATAACGACTTGGAGCTGGTGGAGGCCATCCAGCGAAACATGGCGGCCGATGGGCTGAAATCCCAAGGAATTGATAATAGGCGGGCCCGCGAGCTAGGGGTCCCCGGGGCACTGGACTATGGCACCTTAGTGCCCCTGTACTATTTGCAGGGGGATTTCCGGCTGGTGTCCATGTCCATGGGGCTATTGTCCTACCTGGAACTATTCCGTTGCGGCAGAGCCATTCGGGCCGCGGCAAGGGAAGTAGGTCGGAGGGCTGCGATAATCGCTAGCGGAGATTTGTCCCATCGTTTGATCGAAGGAGCGCCCGCGGGATACGATCCCTGGGGAGCTAGATTCGATAAACTGCTCCTTGAGCAAATCGAAGCTTGGGATGTGGGAGGAATCTTGGCGATGGACCCGGAGCTGGTGGAAAGGGCAGGCGAGTGCGGCCTTCGTCCTGTAACCATGCTCTTGGGGGCCATGGACGGCCTTGACGTTAGGCCCTCGGTAGTCTCCTATGAAGGACCCTTTGGCGTTGGCTACGGTGTGGCCGTCATCACCCCCATTGGCCTTGGCAAATCAAGGCTGGCTGATGAAGAGCTCCCCGCGATGCTCGCTCGGAGGGCTGTGGTGGAATACTTGACCCATGGACAAGTGATCGATCCGCCGGAAGTACTGCCATCCTTTATGAAAGGGCGGGCAGGGGCCTTTGTGACCATCAAGAAGGGAAAGCATCTCCGGGGCTGCATCGGAACCATCGAAGGCACCAAGGAGACCATTGCCGAAGAGATCATCGCTAACGCGATCCAGGCGGCAACGGAAGACCCGCGTTTTCCCTCTGTCGGGCTGGAAGAGCTAGATGACCTTAGCTTTTCCGTGGACATCCTAAGCCCTCTAGAGCCTGTAGCTGAGCTTGGGAAGCTCGATCCAAAGCAGTACGGCATCCTGGTGCGGCGGGGACGCAGGGCGGGACTGCTTCTCCCTGATATCGAAGGGATCAACACCGTCGATGAACAGATCAGGATCGCGAAACAAAAGGCAGGAATCGGCCCCGACGAACAGGTGGAGGTGCAGCGCTTTCGGGTAGATCGCTACTGATGGAGGGATAGATGCTTGCAAACAGCTTATTGTCAGCGGGAAGGAGACAAGCTCCGCTGCCTGCTTTGTCCCCATCGGTGCTTGCTGGCGCCGGGGAAGCGGGGCATTTGCCGGGTGCGGGAAAGCACGGGCGATGACATCATCAGCCTGAACTATGCCTCATGCACCTCCCTTGCCTTAGACCCCATCGAAAAGAAACCCTTATATCACTTCTATCCGGGAGGGACCATTCTGTCCGTCGGCACCTGGGGGTGCAACCTCGCCTGCCCCTTCTGCCAGAACTGGTCCATATCCCAAGGAGAGACCCCGGGCAGGATAATAACACCGGGGAGACTAGCTGAGCTTGCCGAGGGGAGCCTGGGCGTTGCCTATACCTACTCAGAGCCCATCGTTTGGTTTGAATACGTTGCAGCCGCGGCTTTACTAGTCAAAGAACGGGGATTGGCCAATGTTTTAGTAACCAACGGCATGATCAACCAAAAGCCCCTCGCCGAGCTTCTTCCCTTTGTTGATGCCTTGAACATCGACATCAAATCCATGGACCATGACTTTTACCGGCGGGTGGTGAAGGGAGATCTAGAGACGGTGCTGGCTGCTGCCAAAGTCGCCAAGGAAAAGTGTCATGTGGAAATAACGAACCTCATCATCCCCGGACTAAACGATGCTGCCTTCCAGATCCAGGCCCTGATCGATTGGGTGGCCGAGAACCTGGGCCGGGATACCCCCCTGCATTTCTCCAGGTATTTCCCCGCTTATCAATTGGATGCTCCTCCTACCTCTGAAGAAACCCTGATCAAGGCGCGAGAGCTTGGCCGAACGAAACTGGACTACGTCTACCTGGGCAACTTCCCCTATCCGGGGGGAAGTGACACCTACTGCCCCCAATGCCGGACAAGGGTTCTCAGCCGGGGATGGGGGAGGGTGAAAAGCTGGCTGAGGGGCAGGGAGTGTCCCAAATGCGGCAGAGAGGTGCTCATGGTGGGAGAGGTCCAAACCTAGGGCAAAACAATGGTTGCATGCTTATGCACATACATAGTATAATTATGCTATATTTGGCTGTAGAAAGGGCGGTTTAAATGATCAAGGTTGGCATCATCGGTAGTTCTGGCTACACCGGGGGGGAATTCTTGCGGATTTTGGCCGGCCACCCCAAGGCAGACGTGACTTACCTTGCATCCCACACCTACGCCGGCTCGCCGGTAGGAGACGTACTACCGGCCTTTGTCCACACCCCTTGGGTGTTTGCACCGGTAGACATCGATAAGATGGCGGCGGAGTGCGACTGCATCATCGCGGCCGTTCCCCACGGGGTGGCCATGGAGCTGGCACCGGCAGTGCTGGGGGCAGGCAAGAAGTTCATCGACATCGGCACTGATTTTCGGTTCCATGACACCCAGCTTTATAAGAAGTGGTATGGGGTTGACCATTCCTGTCCCGATTTGTTGGCAAAAGCGGTCTATGGGCTGCCGGAGCTGTTTCGAGATCAAATCAAAGGGGCCGATCTAATCGGCAACCCGGGCTGCTACCCTACTAGCATCCTGCTTGGGCTGGCCCCTGCCTTAAAGACAGACATCATTGATCCGGAGGATGTGGTGGTGGCTTCCATGTCGGGCGTTTCCGGGGCCGGGCGGAAGCCTAGACTCACCAACCACTTTCCCGAACGGACGGAAAATTTGTGTCCCTATGGAGTGGCAAGCCACCGGCATACCCCGGAAATAGAAGTCCAAGCCGGGTTGTATGGGAAGACCAAGGTTCAAGTCTCCTTTACGCCCCACCTGGTGCCCATGAGCCGGGGGATCCTGAGCACCTTGGTCCTTAAGCTGCGACGCCCCATGACGGAAGATGCGGCCAGGGAGCTTTATGAGCAGCACTACCAAGGAGAGGAGTTCGTCTGGGTCCTGTCGCCTCCTGCCCTGCCCCAGACCAAAGCGGTTGCGGGAAGCAACTACGCCCATCTGGCGGTTAGGGTCGATGAGCGGCTCAGCAAGCTGTTGGTGATGGTCGTCATCGACAATCTAGGCAAAGGAGCTGCCGGCCAGGCCATCCAGAACATGAATCTGATGTTTGGACTCGATGAAGGGATGGGTCTAGGGACCGTCGGCCTTTATCCGTAAAGGTTCTTGCGGGTCATTTCCCGTTGCTGTAGAATTAACTGGAATGGGGTGGTAAAGATGACAATAAAGCCCATCCAAGGGGGGATCACCGCCGCCCGGGGCTTTCTGGCGGCCGGTGTTCATTGCGGACTTAAGGCTAAAGGGTTGGACCTGGCCGTGATTTTCAGCCAGGTGTCGGCTGCGGGAGGAGCCATGTTCACAACGAACAAGGTGGCCGCCGCGCCGGTTGTCCTATCCCGGCAGCACTTAGGATCAGGTCCCATGCGGGCAGTGGTGGTAAACAGCGGGAATGCCAATGCCTGCAATGGCGAGCAGGGCATGGAGGACGCCCGGGCCATGGCGGCCATGGCGGCAAAGGCTTTAGGGGTTAAGGTCCGGCAGGTATTCGTCGCTTCAACGGGAGTCATCGGGCAGCCCTTGTCTATGGACAAGGTCGAGGCGGGCATCAAGGAAGCAGCTTTGGCCCTAAGGGCCGATGGGGGCGAAGATGCCGCCCGGGCCATCATGACGACGGATACGAGGAAAAAGGAACACGCGGTGGTGGTGGATGTGGATGGTGTTAAGGTCACCATCGGCGGCATCGCTAAAGGTTCCGGGATGATCGAGCCCAATATGGCGACGATGCTGGCCTTTATCACCACCGACTGTGCCATCAAAGACAACCTTCTCCAGTCGGCTTTAAAACGGGCTGTCGATGAATCCTTCAATATGATCACCGTCGATGGGGACACTAGTACGAATGATACGGTCATCATCCTGGCCAATGGCCAGGCCCAAAATCCCCTGATCGATAAGGAAGATGGGGCTTACCTTGCCTTTTTGGCCGGCCTTAAGGAAATAACGACAGCTCTGGCCAAGGACATTGCCCGGGATGGGGAGGGGGCAACCAAGTTTATCGAGGTCAATGTGAAGGGGGCTAGGGACTTTCGGGAGGCTCGCCAGATGGCCAAGGCCATCGCCAATTCCAATTTGGTCAAAACGGCCGTCTTTGGTTGTGATGCCAATTGGGGGAGGATAATTTGTGCCGCGGGCTATTCGGGGGTGGACTTTGTCCCGGACCGGGTCGATATTTACCTGGGGGATGAGCAGGTGGCCGCGAGGGGAGCAGGTCTTCCCTTCGATGAAAAGCGGGCCAGAAGCATCCTCCAGCAGGATGAAGTCGTGATTACCGTAGATTTAAATATGGGCGGTGAGATGGCGACCGTTTGGACCTGTGATCTAACCTATGATTACATCAAGGTCAACGCCAGCTACCGATCATGAGAGGGGGGCAGGAGATGAATGGACTAATCGAAAAGGCAAACGTACTTATTGAAGCCTTGCCCTACATCCGGACCTTTTTTGGACGGACCTTCGTCATCAAGTACGGCGGCAATGCCATGATCGATGATGAGCTGAAAAAGTCCGTCATGCTGGATCTTATCCTGCTCAAGTATGTGGGGGTCGATCCGGTCTTGGTCCACGGTGGAGGGCCGGCCATCAACGAGATGATGGGCAAGCTGGGCAAGAAGCCCACCTTTGTCAGCGGGCTGCGGGTGACCGATGAAGAAACGATGGAGATCGCAGAGATGGTCCTGGCGGGGAAGGTCAATAAAGAGATCGTCAGTCTAATCAGCAAGTACGGGGGCAAGGCTGTGGGGCTGTCCGGCAAGGACGGCAACATGATCATTGCTCGGAAGAAGGTTGTCGTGGGGGAGGATAATCAGGAAATTGACCTGGGCCATGTGGGGGAAGTGGAAAAGATCAATCCCCAGGTCATCAGGATCCTGAGCAAAGAAGGGTTCATCCCCGTTATTTCCTCCATCGGGGTTGGCTACCAGGGAGAAAGCTACAATATCAATGCGGATTCCGTGGCCGGGGAGCTGGCCATTGCCCTGGAGGCCGCCAAGTTGATTTTGCTCACCGATGTGGAAGGAATCTATGAACACCCAGATGATCCGAAGACCCTGATTTCGGCCCTCCACATCGAGCAGGCCAGGAAGCTGGTGGCCAGCGGCAATATCAGCGCGGGCATGATTCCCAAGGTTGAAGCCTGCATCCGGGCGGTGGAAAACGGAGTGGCCCGCACCCACATTATCGATGGGCGCACCAAGCACAGCATGCTCTTGGAGATTTTCACCGACAAGGGCATCGGCACCATGGTGGTGGCCTAACAAAGGAGGTACCCAAGCGTGAATAGCC